>WQRL01000185.1 GCA_009786775.1 Oscillospiraceae bacterium | reverse complement strand
CGCTTCCTCCAAACCGAGAAAACGTATCATCATAACAACAGCTTCAGCCCTGGTTGGCTCGCGCTCTAAGTCAAACCCCGCTGCGGTTCCGCGAAATAGCCCAAGATCCCGCAGTTCTTCGGCAATATGTTCAAAGTTTGCGCCAAACGCTGAAAACGTCAGGCTCAACACAATAATAATTGCGAGTGAAACAGATATAAACGATTTCTTCAAAATTTTTCCCATTATAAACTTCTCCTCAACTTCCCGGCACACGCCCCCAGAGCCATTACAGCTCTGGGGGCTCCTTTGGAGCTCCCGGCCGGATTTGAACCGGCGACCTACGCATTACGAATGCGTTGCTCTACCAACTGAGCTACGGAAGCATGTGACTAAATAATAATGAATTTTACTACACCGCCGGATGCTTGTCAATATTATACAAATGTGATATCATGTCGGATAGCGGGAATAAGTTACTAGTCACAAGGTAGCCGGACATGGGCTGGTTTTAAGAAGCGACAAGTAATGGGAATAAATCTCATGCAGATGTAGGTGGAAAATTATGTCAGAAACTTTAATAGATATCGAAATGATGCGCACCGAGACTTTCTTTCAGTCAGACCGCTCAATGTTTTGGAGCTTCTTAACACAGTGCACCTGGCCTTGGGAGGCTCTCTCGCAGATTGGCAAGGCGGTTACCCTGCTGGGTGAACAGCTAAGCAGCGATGAATATGAAGCCCGCGAAAATAATATATGGATTCACAAAACCGCAACTATCGCCCCTACGGCTTTTCTCGGCAAGTCTGTAATAATCGGCGCCGGAGCGGAAGTCAGGCATGGTGCCTTTATTAGGGAAAATGCCATTATTGGCTGCGGCGCAGTAATTGGCAATTCGGTTGAGTTAAAAAACGCAGTGCTTTTCGACGAAGTGCAGGTTCCGCATTTCAACTATATCGGAGATTCAATTCTGGGCTATAAGTCACACTTGGGAGCAGGGGCTATAACATCCAATGTCAAAAGCGACAAGACTCTAGTTTCGGTGACCTGTGGCAACAAGAAGATTGAAACAGGCCTCAAGAAGTTCGGCGCAATTTTAAGCGACAATGTTGAGGTAGGCTGTAACGCAGTTCTAAACCCCGGCAGCGTCGTGGGACTCGGTGCCGCTGTCTACCCTCTTAGCTTTGTACGGGGCTTCGTGCCTCCCAACAGCATTTACAAGAAACAAGGCGAGGTCATAGAGAGGTTGTTATCATAAATGGAGCCACGCACTGAAGGTTTTAACAGGCTGTCACATGCCTATATAACAAGCCCTGAGCTTGCAAGCATAGTCGCCATGAGCGCCGTGTGCTCGTCAGGCACAGGTGAGAAGCCATGTAGGGAATGCAACAACTGCAAAAAAGCGCAGAAAGGGATTCACCCTGATATAATCACCGTGACCAAACCTGAGGACAAGCGCGATATAATAGTAGATCAAATCAGGGCTCTTAAAAAAACTGCCATTGAAATCCCAAATGACGCAGGCAAGAAAGTATATATTGTAGAAGATGCAGGCCTAATGAACATAAATGCTCAAAACGCTTTCTTGCAGCTTCTTGAGGAACCTCCCGGACATGCGGTTTTTGTTTTGAGCACGGACACCCCGGCGGCACTTCTGCCAACTGTGCGCTCCCGCTGCGTGTTGCTCAAAGCACCGCCGCAGGAGCCCAAGACTGACGAATCCGCCAGTGAAACTGCCCAAATGTTTTTTTCAGCTATGGAGAGGGGCAATGAAGAGCTCGCCAGATTTATGTTCCAGCTTGAAAAACTCGACAAAATTAACTTTGAAGCCTTTCTTGCATCCGCGCAGAAACAAGCGGTTTCGCAGCTTAGGACGATTGGCACTGTAAGTAATGCCGGCATCCCCGCAGCGCAGCTCCTCAAGGCTTACAGCGCACTAAAGGAAGCGGCACAGATGCTGGATTTGAACGTAAGCACAGGGCATATCGCAGGACTGCTCTGCGCAACATTAATAGAAATTGATAACTGAAATGAGGACTTATTTTGACTGAGATAGTTGGTATACGATTTAACAATAGAGGTAAGATTTATTACTTTGACCCCGCAGGCATAAAGGTAAATCAGGGTGAAAATGTAATTGTCGAAACCGCCAAGGGTCTCGAATACGGCGAGTGTGCCCGTGGAAACTACATGGTTGATGATGAGTCCGTCATCCAGCCGCTGCGCCCCGTCGTCCGTGTTGCAACGAGCGAGGACAATAAAAGCTATCAGGCAGGCAAGGATAAGGAAAAAGAAGCCTTTAACTACTGCCAGAAAAAAATTGAGGATTTCGGCCTTGAGATGAAGCTGGTCAATGTGGAATACGGCTTTGAGGGCAACAAGATTCTATTCTTCTTCACTTCCGAAGGGCGCGTTGATTTCCGTGAGCTGGTCAAGGATCTTGCAGGTATGTTCCGGGCACGTATTGAGCTGCGCCAAATCGGCGTGCGCGATGAGGCTAAAATGCTTGGCGGCCTCGGTGTCTGCGGCAAGGTTTTCTGCTGCTCACAGTTTCTCACGGAATTTCACCCTGTTTCAATTAAAATGGCCAAAACGCAAGGCCTTTCACTAAATCCCACCAAAATTTCAGGCACCTGCGGCAGGCTCATGTGCTGCCTCAAGTACGAAGAGGCCGCATATGAGGATTTGGTAAAAAAAGCACCCAAAAATGATGCCTTCGTTGAAACCCCTGCGGGCAAGGGCACTGTAATAAATGTAAACCTCCTGCGCGGAAATGCAAAAGTCCGCCTTGAGGAAGGCCTTGACACAACCCTTAAGACATTTAACTTCGACGAACTGGATGTTCTCGGCGGCAAAGGACGCAGAGCCGAGTACATAGCTGCCAAAGCCGAAGGCAGGCTCGAAGAGGCTGGCTTTACTGTCACTCCCCCGCCCGCCCCGGCCATGCCCAAGATGTCACTGGATAATTCACGCCCCTCAGGCGGCGATAACAGGCGTCAGCACCAACCAAAGCAGCAAAACCCATCAGGCGGCAAAAATGAGCACAGGGGGCCGAGAAACAATAACCACGGCAACAAAAACTCCGAACAGCGCAAAGGCCAGCAGGCAAGCGCAGAACGCAAGGGTCAACAGCAACAAGCACACGCAGAGCGCAACGAGAGAAATGCCGAAAAGACCCTAAAGCCGAACCGCCCGCAGCCCTCAGAGAGCACCCACAGCAAAAAAACGCACCCCAAACGCCGCCGGAACAACCGCGGTGGCGGCGGAGGCGGTGGTGGCGGAGGCAGCGCACCTAAACCAAAAAGTGAATAACCGCCGTAATAGCACTACCTGCTAAAGGCAAAAGAATACAAAGGGGCCACCGCAAAATGATTTACAAAATCATCAGCGGCGGCCCCCATATTATTTTCTAATAACCGCAGCCTTAAGCAGTAGCCCCTTAAGCAGCAGCCCTACATCTTCTCAGGTGCCGTAACCCCCAGGATTTCAAGGCAGTTGCTGATAACCGCCCTTGCTGTAGCCGCTAGCTTTAGGCGCGCCAGGAGCAAATCATCAGCCTCGCCTTTTATGCGGCAGGCGCTGTAGAACCTGTGGAATCGCGCCGCCAGTTCAATCACATACCTATTGATGCGCGAGGGGTCATAGTCGCGGGAAGCGAGCTTAATTTCCTCAGGAAGCTGCGAAATCTGCTTGATAAGCTCCAGCTCGGCTTCTGTATTTAGGAGCTCAGAATTTATTTGGCCGTATTCCGGCACTGTATGGCCCTCAGAGGCCAGCATCGCGATCATGCTACAAATACGTGCATGGGCATATTGGACGTAGTACACGGGATTCTCGCTGTCCTGACGCACTGCCAGCCCCAAGTCAAACTCCAGATGGCTGTCAGGCCTTGCGTTAAAGAAAAAGCGGCAGGCATCTACAGAAATCTCATCTAAAAGATCGTTTAGAGTAAGGGCTTTGCCTGTACGTTTTGAAACTTTGACCGTTTCGCCATCGCGCACCAGGCGCACCATTTGCATAATCAAAAAGTCGAGCTTGCTGCCATCCACGCCGAGAGCTGCGGCAGACATTGAAGCCTTCATGCGGATAGCATGGCCGTGGTGGTCTGCACCCCAGACATCTATAACCTTATCAAAACCGCGCTCAAGTTTGTCGCGGTGATATGCTATATCCACTGCATAGTAGGTGAAAAAGCCGTTGGCCTTGCGCATAACCTCATCTTTGTCCGCGCCCAGCTCCATATTGCGGAGCCAGAGGGCACCCTCTTTTTCATATATAAGCCCGCCCTTATTAAGAAGCTCAATAGTTTCCGCCACATAGCCGCTGCTATGAAGTTTGCTCTCGTGAAACCACTCATCAAAGTGGATGCGGTAACGCTCCAGATGCTCTTTCATAAGCGCCGTATTGTGCGGAAGGCCAAACGCTATGAACTTTGAGAGGCGCTCTTCTTCCGGTAAATCCTTAAGGCGGTCCCCTTCCTGAGCAAAAATAAGGTTTGCAAGATTTTTTATGTCCTCGCCATGATAGCCCTCTTCGGGAAACTCAAAGTTTTCTTCACCCAAGCAAAGCTGCATATAGCGGGCATTAATCGACCTGCCGAAAAGTTCCACTTGGTTACCCGCATCATTTACATAAAACTCACGCCAGACACTGTAGCCCGCCCTGCTCATGATGGCAGAAAGAGTATCTCCCAGAACACCGCCACGGGCGTTGCCTATGGTCATAGGGCCTGTGGGGTTTGCAGAAACAAATTCTACCATGACCCTCTTACCGCCGCCTACATCTACCGAGCCGTAATCTGCACCCATAACCTCGGCGGCGCGTAAAACTTCCCCATACCATTTCTCTGACAGGAAGAAGTTAATAAAACCCGGCCCGGCAATAGAGCAATCCTTCAGGTAACTTCCATCTAAATCTATGTGTGCAACCA
>WQRL01000184.1 GCA_009786775.1 Oscillospiraceae bacterium | reverse complement strand
AAAAACAGAGCTGAGTTTACCCCCCTTGATGAAAACCCATTTTATCGAAATAGTAACGGTGCCAAAGTCGTACACCCGCTAAGAGCAACCGGCTGGGTAACTCTAATACACACCTATGAAATGCCAGAAATCGAGATATCTCTAGGCAAGGTGTTTGAGGCTAATAGGGAAAACGCTTCTAAGCTGCCTGGGACTGTAGAGTCCTTCGAATTTGCATTAGCTTTGCAAGACAGCACAGTTGTTGCGACGTTAAAACTAACAAATGAAAATAACACTGCCTCCGGCATATTCACCTGGACTAGCAGCGCAACATTTGAAGCTGTCGAAAATCAGGTACTTTACCTCACAGAGAGTTTACCCGCAACAAACTGGAGAGGCCTGATTAACGGGCAAGACCTAACAGAAGGAAGAGTAGCATTTGTAAAAGTTAACTCTGATGCATCAGTTACATATCTTCAAAACAACATCAACACAGTAACGAATATTTTCAATCAATCCCCTGAGCCTCTAGCAATTTACCTGCGTAAATTTTTCGTAGGTGACTTAGACTCTTTTAATCAGCTACATCAGTTTGACCCCACTACACATACCCACACAAGTTCCTGTTATGAGGCAATGCCGGTAGATTGCGATGGCTGTGAAAACTGCATGGTTGAAGCCGAAGAACAAATGCTTACCAAGTATGATGATATGGGTGGTCTTGACCTTGACTCAAAAAATCAAGATGCTGGGACTGATGACGCTAACGCAATTACCGTAGCTCCCGGCGATGCAATTATTGAGGTTGTCAGTGACGAAACTACAGATGTTAACAATGATGCAGCCACAACCGATGGCAGCGCAGACAGCTATGCCGAAGATGCAAACACTGAAACCGGCGGTAACGAAACTACTTCCAGCATAGATAGCACCGGCACATTTGTTGGTGCAGACTTTCACGTAAATACTCAGTGCTATGAGTGGGTGCTGAAAGAAGACTGTGATTGCACATCAGGCGGAGCTGAAAACGAATGCTACTCATTTTCATTCAAACTTCTCAACAAAAATGCATCCGTAATAGGAGAAGAAACTATATCATTAACTGCTGAAGAAATCATATCCCTTATGAATAACGAAAGCTCATTTGTACAAGCCGACTTCCAAATTCCAGTCAGCGAACTTGGCAACGGCCCGTTTGAAATCATCGAAAATAATATTGACCACATCGGCTGGACTCAGGCAGCACCCATATCCGGTATCGTTGTGCCTGAACTAGGAGGCGCAAATATCAGAGCTCTTACCTATGAAATGACAAATACATTTGGCGGATTCTTCGTTCCCGAAATTGCGTTTGGAAAAGAGGTCATTGACACACGGCTCGGAAACACCGACGAAAGCTATGTTGGCAGATTTGAGTTTAACATCCGTGGAACAGAGGATTTCGCAACACTCAACAACACTGCAACAGTATCTGTGCAGGCTGGCTTTGGACATTGGAACAGCCGGTTTATAAACTACCTAAATGCAACAGGCTCCATAATTGTCACAGAAAGTAACACAGCTATCGCAGGTATGGATTATGACAGTTCAGAGTTAACATTTAATTTTGTAGACGGACAGCTCATATCTGTTATGAAAGATATGCAAGAAGCCGGCAAAGAATCTGATGCTGTATTTTCAAACAACTACCAAGAGCCTAGAAATCCGAAACTGGTTCTTACAAAACTGACTAACGAAGGTTCGCCGGACGATCAATTTACTTTCGTGGTTGAAGATGACAATGGCGCAGAGATATCAGTTATAAAAATGGGAAAAGGCTCTCAGAACGTCGCTTTGGACACAAATTTCACCGGCACAATTAAAGTCAAAGAGATTAACGAAGGCGCAGCAGGTTGGACATACGATGAAAGAGAAATCACCCTGACCTATGAGGATGGGCTACTTATCATAAACAGTCCGGAAGGTGAAATTAGTGTGGGACTTATAGGCGCAGCCACATTTGTAAACACATATGAAAAGCCGGACATATCTCACCCTCCCGTCATTCCATCAAAAGCCGCAGACCCTGAGGATGGCAATAACCACGCAGGTGGAGATGACCGCGATGGCGGAGATGAGCCTGAAGACGGTGAAGAGCCTGAAAGCAATGAGAGTGCTCCGGTTATCACTCCCATATTCTCAAGTGACTCAGAATCACAATATACTAGCTCAAATGGTATGATGGCAGTTGAAACATTTTCATTGGAGAACTCGTCAGTTCCGCTTTCAGAAATGATGATTAACGATTCAGAGGTTCCACTCTCAGATTTCCGGCCTGAAAAAGAGTTTGAACTCGCGGATACCGATGACTCAGACGAAACAGAGGTAACCATAACAGATGACTCTATACCGCTCGGGATGATGCCTCAAACTGGTGTAAACAACAATACCGGCAGTCCGCTACTGGGCCTAATCATCTCAGTTCTGGCAACCTTGGGTCTCGGTGGGCTTATATCCCGCATAAAACGAGATGAAAAAAATGGCAAATAGCTAACTACGGGTTATTTGAAACAGGAACATAGCTAAGGGCTACAAAGGCTGCCCACTGTCAGCAGCCTTTGTAGCCCTCGGTCTAAGCCAGCTTAAGCTAGTTTCAAGTTGCGAAAGCCGCATGGATTTCTGCAACTTGAAACTAATTTGACATTAAAGTATTGTGATAGTATAAAGCTGCCCCATCCAGCGGTTTGGCGCAAAACCTACCAAAACGCCCCTTGTTGGATAATACCTCTCCGGTAGCGGCTCCCCGCCTTCTTGCACTGCGACAAAGCCGCTTCCCTGCCCAAAGGCTTCCTGAGCCGTCCACTCATGTGTAAGTCCATCCAAAGTCACAAATCTGACACCTGTTGAATCGGAATAATCTATATCAAAATAGTCCAAAATATCAAGCAGCGCCACACCTGTGAAGTATCTGCCACCCCCTGAATCAAATTCTACCAAGCCCATTTCTTCTAGAAATTCCACAGACAGCACATATGCCCTGTCGCCTGCCACTAAAGCAAACTCATTTGCACTTAGCTCCGGCACCTGTGCTACCTCAAGCGGTGCCACTATTTCTATTTCAGAAATATTTCTTACAAAACGCCTAGGCACGGTGTCTTGCGCAACCACAAGCATAAAGGGAGTCTGCCCATATTCGGTGACAGGCTCGCCATCTTCAAGCCATACGATAAATGAATTAGTTTCATCAAGAACTTCCTCAATTAGCAAAAATGCGAAAAACCCATCTGTTGCACGCAGGTTTGCAGAGTATGCCCCACTGTAGTTTACGCCTGAGAGCCTGAGCACCTCTATGAGCGGCACTCCTGTGAAGCTGCGCTCATAACCTCTTACAACCGCTGTGATTTCCGCGGTTTCGATGCCCATTATGGTTTCTGCATCTATGTTTCTTCTCACCCCGTCAACTCCTGCTACCGCAATCGGAGCCACGGTTATCTCCTCATCTATCTCATCCGGAGCAGCATCTTCCGCCACTCCTCTTACGGAGATGGTATTTCTTGCGCCATCCCAGCTCACTTCAAACCCCAGCGCGTATGAAACCGCACGCAGCGGCAAATACATCACGCCTCCAACCACAACAGACCTGGCACTACCTGTCACAATGTCCTGCGGGATTTGCCCCACACCTAGAGCATTGCTCAAAGCCTCTGCGGATAGGTAGGTTGTGCCATTTAGGACGAAGGGGTCATTGCCTCCGTGGCTCATAGTCATCTCGGTACCGTTTACGAAGAGTCTTGCTGTAGAAGCCACTGCTCTCTCAGGCAGCTGCGCTCCCAGGGCTGTCAGTGCCGGCAGCAGCATTGCCGCCGCCAAAACCAGTACCAACAGAAGTTTAAGTGTGCATCTCTTTTTCATGTTTTCCTCCATAAATCTTATTTTGTCTACGCGATTTTGCTCACAGACAGGGCGGCCCATAATTTTGATCCGCTGCAAAAAATTGCGTCTTTTCCGCCGCCACGGCATGGAAAGGAAAATTCAGCCAACAAAAAAGCGACCATTCCAAAGAAAGTCGCATGGCTCATCCAAGAAACACATCAAGAAAAATCCTTGAGGTAGGTTCAGACGCCGACTCCTTTCCAATAGGGAGGCAAAAAAGTTTCCTCTTTCACCCTGTCGGCCTTTATCCATAGGTGTTAAATCCCTTAGGCATCAGGCTCGGAGCTATATTGTTACTTTATTATGCACATCGCCGCGCCCTATGTCAATAGAAAAATAAATGTTGCACCTACCCAGGCCAGTCGGACATGGGTGCTGCTCTGGGGGAAAGTAGGGCGGCCGCAGTCCTGGAACACAAGTTTTGCCCATGCTTACAAGTCTTCGCCAGTGTAGACGTGACTGACGAAGGCCGCTTTACTTTTTCACAGAGCAGCACCCATGTCCGACGGATGGCTTTGGATATGGGTGCCGCCGCCACAAAACATTGCCAAAAAGCGCAAAGGAGTATAAAATGCTTTCTGAAATGTTAAAGGAGGTACAAAAATGCAAATTCGAGCGGCTGTTGTTAAAAAATACACAGACCCATATGTCATTGAAACCATAGACCTTGAGCCCCCCCGCGGCTCTGAGCTCTTGGTAAAAATTCATTCCTGCGGGGTCTGCCACACTGATGAACTTGCGCGCATGGGCAAGCTGCCCGTGCCGATGCCCGCTGTTTTAGGGCATGAAGGCTGCGGAATTGTAGAGGCCACAGGGGCTGATGTCAAGGAGTTTGCTGCCGGCGACAAGGTCACATTTTCCTTCGCCTCATGCGGGAGTTGCTCCGCCTGTCTAAGTGGCACCCCCACAATATGCGAGATTTTCCCGGCAATAAATTTCGGCGGAGTGCAGCCCGACGGCACTTCCCGCCTATCTCAACACGGCAAGCCTCTGGCCACCATGTTCGGGCAGTCCGCCTTC
>WQRL01000183.1 GCA_009786775.1 Oscillospiraceae bacterium | reverse complement strand
GTTGACGGCTACAGGCTGGCGTTGCGCAGGGAGGCTCTGGAGGGTGAAGTAACTTCAAATCTCAGCTTCGTAGTTCCCGGAACGGCACTCGGCGAGGTGGAGAAAATAGCTTCCGACGGTGAAGGTGTAGTTAAAATAACTCTTGGCTCAAAGCATATTATGTTCACAATTGGAGATACCATACTGATTTCACGAAGGCTTGAAGGTGAGTTTCTAAACTACAAAAACTCCATCCCTCAACAGGCAAAGTTTCAGATTAAAGTCGATAAAGATGAACTTATTTCATCAGTTGAGCGTGTTTCACTAATCATTAGCGACAAGCTAAAGAGCCCCGTCCGATGTGTTTTCGGAGATGGAATTGTCAATCTGTTCTCGGCATCCTCACTGGGCAAAGCCAGTGACGAGTGCGCCGCTGAAGGCAATGGAGAGGAGCTTGAAATAGGCTTCAACGACAAGTACTTGCTGGAAGCCCTCAAAGCAGCTCCCGCCGACAATGTAACTTTGGAGCTAAATACAGGTGTTACACCATGTATAATCTCCCCTGCCGGTGATGAAAAAAATAACTTCCTCTACATGATTTTGCCGGTGAGGTTAAAAGCCTATGACGGTTAAAAGCGGAGGCGGCATAGGTGCCACGCGCCTTATGATGCACGGTGTACGCCGCATACCCATTAAGGGCGATTTTATACGGCTGGACGCTCTGCTTAAATTTGCTTCAATAGCATCCACGGGCGGAGAAGCCAAAATAATAATCCAAAACGGCGAAGTCCGTGTGGGCAAGAATATTTGTACAGAGCGCGGAAAGAAAATAAGGCATGGGGACATAGTACGCATAGGCGCGGAAACACTGGTTGTGAAATGTAAAAACGTCCCCACGGCTGAGGGGCAGAAAAAAAGCGATGACCGTTAAACAGATTTCTTTAGATGGATACCGCAACTACGGCAGCGTAACTGTAAAGTTTGACCCCGGGGTAAATGTAATAGCAGGTAAAAACGCCCAGGGAAAGACCAACCTAATCGAATCCGTCTACTACCTGACTGCCGGAAAGTCATTTCGTCCGTCAAGTGACAAGGAACTAATAGCCTTCGGACAGGAGAGTGCCGGAATAAGGGCTGAGGTATTTTCACTAGACCGGGAGCAGGTGCTGGAAACTAGGCTTCACAGAGGCCGCAGGCGGGAGATTTTTGCAAACGGTGTTAAGCTCAAGAAAATGACTGAGCTCACAGGCAGGCTCACGGCCGTAATGTTCGGCCCTGATGACTTGGACATTGTAAAAGATGGTGCATCTGTCAGAAGAAAGCTCATGGATCAGTGCCTATCACAGTTGCGGCTCGGTTATCTGGCCGCACTTATGGAGTTTAACAGGCTTCATGAACACAAAACCCGCATTTTGCGAGACTACCGTGAAAAGCCATCTTTGCTTGAGCTGCTTGATGATTATGATTACCGTATGGCTCAGTTTAGTGCCAGGCTTATATATTACAGGACAGCTTTTTCAACAGGGCTATCCCACAGGGCGGCGAAAATCCACAAGGAGTTTTCAGATTACACAGAGGAGCTTACAATCAGATATAAGACTGTGGGAGGCTTAGACTACACAGGCCTGAAGCCCGAAGCTATACTGCCCCACCTGCTTGAGCATCAGCGGGACAAGAAGCAGGCGGAACTGAGCAGCGGGCACTGCCTTTCAGGAGCTCACAAGGACGACTTGGAGATTGAGATAAACGGTGTCCCGGCGAGAAAGTTTGCCTCACAGGGCCAGACCCGCACAGCGGCGGTGTCCATAAAACTAGCCGAGAGGGATATCCACCACGATGACAGGGGTGAGTACCCGGTGCTCCTTTTAGACGATGTGCTCTCAGAGCTAGACCCAAAGCGTCAAAGTTTTATTTTGGGTAAAATAGAAAATGGCCAGGTTTTGATCACCTGCTGTGACGAAACCGGGGCTGCATGCCTTGTAGGCGGTAAGATAATTAGGATTGAAAATGGAATGCTCAAAGAGCAGTAGTGTCCACCCGGCCTGCGAAACGGCGGGAGCGGGAGTTGGGAAATTAATATGTATCTTCATTTAGGTCAAAATGTCGTTGTTCCCGAGGTTTCGGTTTTGGGGATTTTCGATTTAGATAATACTACAAGTTCACAAATAACGCGCAAATTCCTTGGGGATGCTGAGAAGTCAGGTACCATCATAAGTGTGTCGGATGAGCTGCCCAGGTCGTTTGTTGTGTGTTGTGAGGAAAAAAGCAGTGATATGAAAATCTATCTATCGCAACTTTCTTCACAGACTCTGTTAAAGCGCATAGGGAGTCTAGTTGAACTGGAACGAGGGGAAAAATCTTAATGTCAGAAGAATTGTTAAATGGATTAACCGTCGATGACGGCGAATATGATGCGTCACAGATACAGGTTCTGGAAGGCCTGGAGGCTGTACGCAAGCGTCCGGGAATGTATATAGGCTCTACATCTTCCTCAGGGCTTCACCATCTCATTTATGAGATTGTGGATAACTCTATAGATGAAGCTCTTGCAGGAGCCTGTACAGAGATATCTGTTACAGTCGGCAGCGGAGGAACTGTAACTGTTGTGGATAATGGGCGCGGTATCCCTGTAGATATTCAGGAACAGACAGGCAAGTCTGCCCTGGAGGTTGTTTTCACAGTGCTTCACGCCGGCGGTAAGTTCGGCGGCGGCGGTTACAAGGTTTCAGGCGGCTTGCACGGTGTCGGCGCTTCTGTCGTCAACGCCCTGTCGGAGTGGCTTGATGTACGTGTGTACAAAAACGGCAAGATTTACGAGATGAAGTTCTCCCGGGGGGATATTATTCAAGAGATTACAGTAGTCGGTGACACTGATAAAAACGGCACAGAAGTAACCTTCATGCCTGACAGTGAAATTTTCGACGATGTAGATTTTAGCTATGATGTGATTAAGACCCGCATGCGTGAGCAGGCTTTTCTAAACGGCGGCCTTAGAATAAACACGTGTGATGAGCGGGAGGGCCGCGAGGCTTCCGACTCAATGCACTATGAGGGCGGCATAATTGAGTTTGTGCAATATCTGAACAGAAACAAGACACCGCTCCACGAGAATGTTATTTTCCTATCTGACGAGCGCGAAACCTCCACTGCTGAGGTGGCGTTCCAGTACTGCGGTGATGTTTATAATGAATTTATTCTCAGCTTTGCAAATAACATCCACACCCCTGACGGCGGTATGCACGAAACAGGTTTTAAGTCGGCTCTTACAAGGGTGCTAAATGACTACGGCAAGAAGGCCAATTTGCTAAAGGGTGAGGAGAAGCTCTCCGGCGAGGACTGCCGTGAAGGTGTTACGGCTGTTATCTCCGTAAGGCTCATGGAGGCACAGTTTGAGGGGCAGACTAAGTCCAAACTCGGCAACAGCGAGATTAGAACCTTTGTAGATAATCTCCTTACAGAGAAGCTGACAATCTTCCTTGAAGAAAACCCATCTGTGGCCCGCCAGATTCTCGACAAGGCGATTACAGCGTCCAAGGCCAGGGAGGCCGCACGCAAAGCCCGCGAAAATATCCGCCGCAAAAACGCTCTAGAGGGCATGAGCCTTCCGGGCAAGCTGGCCGACTGCAATGAAACAAATCCTGAACTCACAGAGATTTACATAGTCGAGGGTGACTCGGCGGGAGGCAGTGCCAAAGGCGGGCGCGACAGCAGATTCCAGGCAATTTTGCCGCTTTGGGGCAAGATGCTAAATGTGGAAAAAGCCCGTGCGGACAAGGTTTATGGAAATGACAAGCTCACTCCTGTCATAACCGCTCTAGGAGCGGGAATCGGAGAGGACTTTGACGAGTCTAAGCTGCGCTACCACAAGGTTATAATAATGGCCGACGCCGATGTGGATGGAAGCCATATACGGACACTGCTGCTGACGTTTTTCTTCCGCTTCATGCGGCCGCTTGTAGAAGGCGGTTATGTATATGCGGCTCAGCCGCCGCTGTTTAAGCTCACCAGGGGCAAGAATGTGCGATATGTCTTAGATAATTCCGAACTGGATGCCGCAATGACCGAAATGCGCGGCGAGGACGGCAAGGGTAAGGTCGACTTAACCCGCAACAAGGGTCTGGGCGAGATGGATGCCCATGAGTTATGGGATACCACCATGAATCCGGAAACCCGTGTACTTAAGCAGATTAAAATGACTGACGCAATTGCAGCAGATGAAGTTTTCACAGTGCTTATGGGTGAAAAAGTTGAGCCCCGCAAGGAGTACATAGAAAAGAACGCCAAATATGCTGTAGACTTAGATATCTAACCGCAAGGCATAGCATTGATTACGCCACGCGATGGAGAATAGAAGAGGTAAATATATGCCAAAAAAAGAAAAAACCGGAGATATTTTGTTTCCCCAGCAAAAAATAGTTACATCGCCGCTTGAGAGGGAGATGGAGGATTCATTTCTAACTTATGCGATGTCTGTAATTATTGACAGGGCGCTGCCGGATGTGCGTGACGGGCTAAAGCCGATACACCGCAGGATTTTGTACACCATGTATGAGAGCAACCTGACTGTGGACAAGCCTTTCCGCAAGGCAGCCACGGCGGTGGGCGATATAATGGGACGCTACCATCCACACGGTGACGCTTCTATTTATGACGCTCTGGTGCGCATGGCGCAGGACTTCTCCTTGCGTTACATGCTTGTACAGGGGCATGGTAACTTCGGTTCCATAGACGGAGACCCCCCGGCGGCCATGCGTTATACCGAGGCTCGCCTATCCAAGATTTCAGATGAGATGCTGCGGGATATCGACAAGGAAACCGTAGACTGGAAGCCCAACTACGACGAAACGCGCAAGCAGCCCCAGGTGCTGCCCAGCCGTTTCCCCAACCTGCTCTGCAATGGTTCCAGCGGTATTGCCGTAGGCATGACGACCAACATCCCGCC
>WQRL01000182.1 GCA_009786775.1 Oscillospiraceae bacterium | reverse complement strand
TGCGGAGAAAAGACCGCTGAGAAATGGCTCATATCCACATTTTCGGCTCTTTCCCCGCTCATTTGCCGCGAAATAGCCTGGAGGGCATACGGTGACTGTGATGCGAGGCCGGAGAGCGTGGGGGATGGCGGCGAAGCGCTCAAGCGGGAATTTTTTAACTTAATGGAAAAGTCCAAGGGTGGCGTATTTGAGCCCTGGGGCATTATTAATGAAGACGGTTCACCGCGGGATTTTTCATATACTCAGATTATGCAGTATGAGAGTGCCCTAGAAATGCGCAGGGCGGAGAGTTTTTCTCAAATGCTCGAATCGCATTACACCAAAACCGCACAGCTTAACAGGCTCAGACAGAGATTTTCCGCGACTCAGAAGACTGTCAAGAGTGCCCGTGAGAGGATACTGCGCAAACTTGCGGCCCAACAGTCAGATTTGGAAAAGACTGCTCAGCGGGACATTATGCGCGAATGCGGGGATCTTATAACAGCTAATCTCTACCAGATGGAAAAAGGTGAGAGCATTCTGGTAGCTCAAGACTACTTTGCCCCTGAGGGCGGTGTGCGCGAGATTGCCCTAGATCCGCTAAAATCACCCCAGCAAAATGCGGCTAAGTATTATAAGGATTACAATAAAGCCAAGACTGCTGAGAAGTATCTCACGGAGCAAATCCGGGTTGGGCAGGTTGAGGCTGAGTATTTGGAGAGTGTGCTTGAGGCCATTTCGATGGCCGAAGGTGAGCGCGACATGGAAGAGATAAGGCGAGAGCTCGCCTCATCTGGATATGTAAGGGAAAAGAAGGTAAAGGGTGGGAAGGTGAAGTCCCCGCCTGCGGCTGAGCCGATGCGCTTTATCTCGTCAACCGGGATGCAGATTCTGGCAGGCAAAAATAATGTTCAAAATGATCAGCTAACCCTCAAGTCGGCACTGAAATCAGATGTCTGGCTGCACACCCAGAAAATCCACGGTTCACATGTCATTATTTCGTGTGGCGGTGCAGAACCTGATGAGAGGACACTCTTTGAAGCTGCGGCCATTGCGGCCTATTATTCCGCAGCGCGCCAGAGCGGCAAGGTACCTGTGGACTACACGCAAGTGCGTAATGTAAAAAAAGCCTCAGGCGGAAGGCCTGGTATGGTGATTTACGTGGGAAATAAAACTGTAATGGCAGTTCCTGATGAGAAACTTGTTGAAAGCCTTAGGGTGTGATATTATTGACTGAGCCTATTATAAAGAACTACTGCGAAGGAGCGTGGGTTTATGGGAGAAAAAACAATGAGTGTCGACAGGCTGGAGAATATCATAAGCGTGTTTGGCTCATTTGACGAAAATCTTAGACTAATTGAAAATGAACTGGGCGTGACTATTACAGACAGAAATTCTGAGCTTAATATCTCAGGGTCTGAGGAGAATATATTTTATGCCGAGCGTGCAATTACCGGCCTGCTGGCACTGGCATCTAAGGGCGAAGCTATCGACTCACGCAATGTTAAGTATGTAATAGGCCTTGTAAAGGATGGGCAGGAGTCCAAAATCGGTGAAATTTCGCGAGATATTGTCTGCATTTCTGCCAAGGGCAAGCCCATCAAGGCCAAGACTTTAGGGCAGAAGAAATATATTGATTCAATAATGAGCAACACCGTGACTCTGGCAATCGGCCCTGCGGGTACAGGCAAGACTTATCTTGCGGTGGCCGCCGCTGTAGCGGCTTTTAGAAGCAAGTCTATAAACAGGATTATCCTAACCCGCCCGGCTGTTGAAGCAGGGGAGAGGCTGGGTTTTTTGCCGGGGGATTTACAAAGCAAGGTAGACCCTTATTTACGGCCTCTTTACGACGCTCTATTCGAGCTTTTAGGGGCGGAAACTTATAATAAATATTTTGAGCGCGGCAATATCGAAGTTGCTCCGCTTGCCTACATGAGAGGCCGGACCTTGGATGATTCATTTATAATCCTTGATGAGGCTCAAAACACGTCCCGGGAGCAGATGAAAATGTTCCTTACCCGCCTGGGGTTTGGCTCAAAAATTGTTATAACAGGGGATATCACGCAGATAGACCTGCCGCCGGATAAAACCAGCGGGCTGCGCGATGCCATGCGCATTCTTGAGGGGGTAGACGATATTGCAATCTGCAACCTCTCGGCCAAAGACGTTGTGCGTCACGAACTGGTGTCCAGAATCATTGAGGCCTATGACAAACGGGACAAGCGCCCTAAAAAAGCATAGGCACGGCAGCCGGAGGAACGACTTGATAAAACACAAAATCACCGCTAGGCACAGCGGCATCTGTCCGGCGGACAGGCTGCCCATAGCGCTTATAAAACAGGCGGTAACAGCAGCTCTAAACTTTGAAGGGGTGGACATGCCCTGCGAAGTAAGCGTGCTCATCACCGACAGCAATAGCATTCAGGCGATAAATAACGAGTACCGCGGCATAGACAAGCCTACCGATGTCCTGTCTTTTCCGATGTTTGAGTTCTTACCGCCGGGCTGGGCTGACCCCGGTCCAGGTGCCCTAGATCCTGAAACGGGGCTGGTGCCGTTAGGGGAGATTGTCCTGTCTGCTGAGAAGGTGAAGGAGCAGGCTGAGGAGTTTAGTCAGCCGGTAAGCTGCGAGGCATGTTATCTCACAGTGCATTCCGTGCTGCACTTGTTAGGCTACGATCATTTGGATGAAGCGGAGCAAAAAAAAGAAATGCGCAGGCGGGAGAAGCTAATTATGGATATGATTGGGGATGCGATATGAACGAGGGAACTATTAACAAAACAGCTATGATTTCCATTGTGGGCAGGCCTAATGTGGGCAAGTCCACTTTGACGAATGTACTGACGGGTGACAAGGTTGCGATTGTGACACCTAAACCTCAGACCACCCGCAACAGGATTTACGGGGTATTTACCCATGGGCAGACCCAGATGGTGCTTATGGACACTCCCGGTTTTCACAAGGCGAAAACTAGGCTGGGGGACTACATGGTAGGTGTCGTCAAGGAGAGCGTTGCAGATGTGGATGCTGTGGCTTTGATGGTGGAGCCCATAGATAATATTGGCACCCAGGAAGAGATGCTGATTGAGCATATTTCCAAATCAGACGTGCCTGCCATTTTAGTTATAAACAAAATTGACACCATAAATGTTGATTTGACACTTCCTATAATAGAGAAGTACTCACAAAGGCTAAGTTTCGAGGCGATTGTGCCGATTTCGGCTAGGAAGGGAAACGGCATAAATGAACTTCTGGAGGTGCTTTGCAAATATGCCAAGGAGGGGCCGCAGCTATTCCCCGACGGCATGACCACAGATCAGCCTGAGAAGCAGATAATTGCCGAAATTATCCGTGAAAAGCTCCTTATTTGCATGGATAGGGAAATACCCCATGGCACCGCAGTAGAGATAACTAAGTTCACGGAGCGCGAGGGTGAGGACATTATAGATGTTGATGCCACGATTTGCTGCGAGAAGCAGAGCCACAAGGGCATGATAATAGGCAGAAACGGCGCTATGCTAAAGCGCATAGGCCAGATGGCCCGTGAGGATATTGAGCGGTTTATGGGTGTTAAGGTTTTTCTTCAGACCTGGGTGAAGGTGAAGGAGAACTGGCGGGACAGCCAGATGCTGATGAGGAACTTCGGTTACACAAAATAATGTATATTAACACCACGGGGCTAGTGCTGCGGGAAACGGCATATAAGGAATCAAGCAAAATACTGACGGTGCTTACATCAAATCATGGCAAGCTCACTGTGTCGGCTCACGGTGCGCTGCGTAAAAACAGCAAAATAGCTGCCGTAACTCAGCTTCTGGCCTTCTCAGAAATGACCCTGCTAAACAAAAAAGATAGATGGACACTCACTGAGGCGAGAAGTGTTGAGCAGTTTATAGGATTGCGCTCAGACCTTGAGTTTTTAGCTCTGGGGGCATACTTTGCCGAGCTTGTGGAGGCTGTGGCCGATGAGGACAGCCCGAGTCAGGAGCTGTTGCCACTGTGCCTCAATGCCCTGTTTGCTCTAAGTGAAGGGTTAAAAACTCCGGAATATATTAAGCCTGCCTTTGAACTCCGGCTGATGGCCTCAACAGGCTTTATGCCGCATATTGGATGCTGTAATATCTGCGGTGCTGAGAACCCGCCCCGTTCATATCTTGATTTGGCAGGGGGCACTATCAGTTGCAGCAAGTGCAATGCTTCTTCCGGTGCAGCCTTGAGCATCAGTGCGCTGCAAGCCGCTAGGTATATTATAAGCTGTGATTCCAAAAAGCTGTTTTCGTTCACTTTGGGAAATGAGGCGAGAAGAGAGCTGAATTTGGCTGCTGAGGGCTTTTTGCTGGCTCATTTGGACAGGCGGTTTAGGACATTAGATTACTTAAAAGGAATACGCATATGACGCTTTATGAAAAATCATTAAAGATTTTGGAGATGCCGGCTATTTTGGAAATGCTGGCAGGGGAGGCAGTAAGCGGCATCGCCAAAGAGGCGGCTTTAGAGCTTAAACCTTCGGCCGAACTGGACATGGTTAAATCACTGCTTTCGGAAACGGGTGCGGCAAAGCACATGATGACGCTCAGGGGCTCGCCGCCGTTTTCAGGTGTAAAAGATGTGCGGGGGTCGCTGCGCAGAGCGGACATGGGCGGTATGCTCAACACCCGCGAACTATTGGATATTGCAGCGGTTTTGCGGGCTTCCCAGGCTTGTATATCTTACTCGTCAAACGAAAAGGATGGGGAGAAAACGGCTATTGACTATCTGTTTTCGGCTCTCAGTTCCAACAAGTTTTTAGAAAACAAAATATCCACAGCTATTGTTGGAGAGGATGAAATATCCGACAATGCCAGCCGCGAACTGGCAGATATAAGGCGGCACACCAGGCTGGCGGGCGAGAAAATCCGCCAGACCCTCAATAAAATTATAACCTCCCCCACTTATTCAAAAGCACTCCAAGAGC
>WQRL01000181.1 GCA_009786775.1 Oscillospiraceae bacterium | reverse complement strand
AACTTCTGGCTGCGCGTCCAAGCGCTATCAGAACAGGGGAACCCCATAAACAACCTAACCCCTGCCAGAAATTGGGGTGAAAGCTCACCGATCAGTGCAGAGTTTGCTCAGATAACCATCGCGGCGCCAGTGGCTGCGGCCGATATCCTTGATGTATATGATGAGGAAGAATATGCAGTACTGCCGGAAGAAGATGTAACCCTAACGCCTCCGCCAGCAGAAGATGCGGATGCTAGTGTAGATGGCGAAGATGCAACACTGCCTGTGCCGGAAGAAGATGTACAAGCAGATGTAACAGACAGTGAAGATGCGGCATTGCCGCCAACCGAGGAAGATGCGGAAGTTGACGCTGACGGCGAAGTCGGTGATAAAGCAAATGAGGCTGAGTAGATCTACTAAACCGATTAAGCCATCAACAATAAACCGCATTCGTCCGCAATTATATCCTTGTTAAAGCGGGATGGATTATACGTTATAACTTAACCAGAGGTGGCTGTAATGCGCGTGAGCGAAGTACAGCCACCTCTGGAGTTTTCGTAATATAGCATAATAGCTCCCACGGTAAAAGAGGGCAGACCTGGTGCGGTCCGCCCTCTTTGAGTTATAGTTTGTTTTACATGAGCTTCTTATGCGGGGTTTTGCTTATGTGCCGAGAAATACGTCTTGAAGCCTTACTGAGAGGCTGGCTATTGCACTGCGCCGTAGAGGCTGGTCTGGGTCCATCAGGCCATCGCCTGCTCCACGGAAGATTCCTAGGCTAACTGTAATGGCCAGAGCTTCTCTTTGAGCGGCATCTAGCCCGCCGAGATCGGTGAATGGTGCCAAGTGCTGATCAACTTGAGCAGGAGTCAAGTTGACATCCACGCCGACAGCGTCAAGAGCGTTGGCAATCATAACGGCGGTGGAAACCCTTGAAAGAGGTGCTGACGGGTTGATTACTCCATCTGTGAGGCCGACAGCGACTGCTGTTTGGATAGCTGTTCCCCACTCCACTGGTACGCCCATTGCACGAAGGAACATTGTTGCGGCATCTTGAACCGTGACAGATGTAGTCGGGGCGAATACTCCCTGGCCTTGTCCTTGAACAATCATCATAGAAGCGGCGCGGTTAATTTCGTCTGTAACATTTGCAAACTGCGGGCCGAAATCAATATCAGTGAAGTTGGCTTCCACATTAAGCGGGACAAGAACCGTATCAGCGTTAAGCAGAGTGATGATGTAGTTACCTTCAATGCGCGTGGGAACCGGGCGTAGGGTGCCGGCGGTTAGCGCTGCAAGCGTCGTCACATCCGCTGCGTTATAGCCTTCCGGCAAGGTAAATCTTATAACGGTGTTAGGAGCTTCGATTGAAACAGATATGGGAGGTGCAGCGGCGCGCATCACTATGCCTGTAGCTGTCTGTAGCTCTGTAGCGGCACTTGCAACCGCGGCGGCGGCAGCTTCAGCAATTTCATCGTCAACAAGAACTGCCTCTTCATAATCATGCTCAATTTCGGGCTGAACATATATGTTTTCAGCTACATTAGCGGAAAGGGTGCGAAGTACAGTTGGTACTTCAACCGGTCCGTCAGAGAGTGCAAACGCGATTGCACCGCTGGAAAGCAGTATGGCAAGCGCCAGTGTGGTGACGATAAAACGGGTGTTCTTTTGGACAAATCTTTTCATTTTATTGCTCCTCTTTAATTTGTGTTAATCCGGTATTTCTGTCATATGGAATCGTGTGAAAAGTGGATTTATTTGCTTTGCGATATTTTCGATATCTTCCACAATTGCCCCGTGCTGTGCAGTGCTGATGGCTCCGTTTTCAAGTGCCAAGTTTGCAGTTTGACGGTGCAACTGTTGGTAAGCTGCTGAGAATCTTCGCTCCCTGACCAGTTGGGAAGAGAGCTCAAGTGCTGTGTTGTAGTTGCCCATCCTGGTTTCGATTTGCACAAGTGCTGATACAGCCAGCAAATTGCTGGGGTTTGCCGCAACTGCCATACGGATATAGTGTTCTCTGGTTAGTGAATCCGGGGCTGAGCGCGACATCTGCATGTATAAATCTGTGTTGAGGGGGTTTAGCGCATATGCCGCCCTGCTGCTGCGCATGGCCGCATCCCTATCCCCGCTGCCGAGTTCTACGTTTGCTCTGATGGAGAGAAATTCAGAACTCCATAAAACTAGCACTATGAGTAGCGGGATAATAGCTAAAAACCGAAATTTTCCCAAATCAAAGCTCTTTTTGGAAGGTAGCAATTTTGACATAGAATACATTGCTATCACTGTGATTGCAGGAAATATCGGGGTGGTATCCAAAATCCCATGGAGTGCGAAGGCTAATAGTATAAGAGCGTGGATGCTCTTTGAGCGTATGCCTTTGTAAATTGCGGGAAACAATGCTGCTATAAAAAGTATGGGGGCGAGGATTCCGCCGTCCAGGAATAGCTGGAGATAATAGTTATGTATAAATCTTACGAAATATGGCGCTGTCTGATACCTAAACTGCCAGTGCTGCCAGTTGCCGGCACCGATTCCGAGAAACCACCGTTCACGGAGCATCTCAAAAGCATCAACATATGTTATCCAGCGCTCAACTAAGGTGGAGGTTACAAGCGAGAGCCTGAAAATGCGGATGTCGGTGAAGATGCCGAGAAGAATAACTGCTATGACAATAAAGCCTGCGGCACCTGCGGTAATAAGTTTGCCCTTGCGGTTTGTCATGATAAATGCAAAGAGCGTACATATTGCGATGCCTATGACGAGAGTAGTCCTGGAACCTGTTAGAAATAGTGCTGTAGAAAATACCGCAAAACAGATAATATCAGAGATTTTTATCTTAGATACAAGCCGGCCTACTGTGTAGAGCATACCTATGAGCATTAACAATGCCGTGGCGTTGGCATATTGGAGAGTGGAGTGCAGACGTCCTCTGCCTTCATCCATGCCGCCGGGCATGTGCACAAGACCTGAAACCTCCAAGAAGCCGAATGCCGCGATTATTAAAAATGCGGTCAGCAAGGGCTTTTCTAAACTCAAATCCTGCTTGCTCAAAAACAGTATGAGAGATAGCGGAAATATGAGTGTGCGCAAGGTTTCGGTAAGTCCTATATAGCGGTTTTCGGAAAGAAACAGCAGGCTTGCGCAGTAGAGGGCGAAAATGCCCAGAAGCATTGCCGCCTCTTTTGTAAAGCGTAGGGAGCACCCTGTTGCAATAAGTGAAGCAAGCAGTAACGCAAGCATGAGAAGGAACTGGAGGGGGAAATATGAGCCTTGCCAAAGGGTGAAAATAACTATGCTGACAGCGGTTAGAATCTCTACGGTGCGCGAAGCGGCGCTTTTTTCCGGCAGTGTTTCCAGTTGCTGCGGGTTGTTCATATTCTGGCCTCACAAAGGTCAAGTCTATATACGATATTTTTATACAGAAGACAGTATATCGAATACAGCGCATAGAGTCAATCAAAAAAATGTAAAAAAAAGTAAAAATTCATTCAAAGTTCACGCACTTGCGAAAGGCTTGTGGTAATGTTACAATCTAATTAGATTATTAAGAAGTTATTAAGAAGTCAAATGTTCTGCGTAAGCGGGAAGAGGGGAGAACTCTGATATTGCGGAGAAATCTTACTAAATACATTCTGATTTTAGCACTGTTTACCATGGTGCTCTCTTTCCTGATGTCCTGTAGCGGCGAAAGGGATGTGGGCTTCACAGAGCAAACCCCGGGTGAGATACAGCAGCCCGTGCCGCAGGAAGCTGCCGCGGGGGCGCAGGCTGTGGGGCAGTCGGAGATGTGGAGAGTTGAGCTGCTCAGTGCGGAGATGACGCAAAGCCTTATAACGACAAGAGCTGCCCTGCAATATGGCGGCGGCGTTTTGGAAACAACCAGTGAGGTTTTGCCGGCAGCCGGGCACAGTTTTTTGCTAATGGGCTTTATAATTGAAAAAACAGGTGTGGGAAGAGCTGCTTTTTCATGGAATGATGCACATATTGTGGACAGCGAGGGAAATGTATTCTTTAGGCACCCAAATGACACATTTCTCACCCACTTAAACATTCCGAGGCTGCGCGCGGTGGATATGGTTTTTGGCAGTGAGTATGGATATGTCTGTTTTGAAATTCCATATGGAGCCGAGGGACTGAGATTTGTGGCAGACAATGGCAATATAGTTCTGGATGTGACTGTTGATGTTTAATAGGAATTCCCAATTGCATAACACTCCCATAATAAAATATTTTTATAAAGCGGTCAGAGCCTGGAGGCAGTATGGCTTTGTTGCCATGCTAAGAATGGCGAAGCACAGGCTTAAAACAGCGTCTGCCGGCAGGGCTGACAGCGCAGGCTGCCCGGCCGGGGCGCTCTATGAGGAGCTTGTGGAAAAATATGAAAAAGGAGAAATACGCGGTATTGCTATAATTCCGTCGGCCTTTGAGTTTGATGAAATATATAACCAGCGCACCATAAACCTATCTAAGTATCTATCGGACAGCGGTTATGGAGTTATATATGTGGCTTGGCAATGGCACAGGGCGGAGGCTTTGGAGAAAAATTACAAGTATGTTTTTAAAAACGTAATTCAGGTTCCCCTGTATGGTTTCGCTGAGACCCATAGCAAGCTAAAGAGGTTTGCGGAAATTAGGGATAAGAAGTATATAATTATGCTGCCGGCTAAGATTCTCAGTGACCTAGTGTTTTTTATGAAGGATAACTGCTTTGAAATTATTTACGATATAATGGATGATTGGGAAGGCTTTAATAAGGTGGGGCAGGCTCCTTGGTTTGTAAAAAGCATTGAGGAGTTTGTAGTGTTAAATGCAAACAAGGTGACAGCAGTTTCGGCGCCGCTCGCCGGGAAGTTTTCACATCTGCGCTCGGACATTGTACGCATAGGAAACGGTTACTGCCCACAGCTTCTGGATAGTAAAGCGGACATCGCAGGGACTTGTAGAGCAAGTGGCAGCAATGTAACCATAGGCTATTTC
>WQRL01000180.1 GCA_009786775.1 Oscillospiraceae bacterium | reverse complement strand
TGAGCAAACTGCCTCGGACGGTTGAGGTTTTTGCAAGAAGGCCGCAAATTCAGGAGCAGATGACGATTCAGATCGCCGATGCAGTTGAAAAAGAGCTAAAGGCCAAGGGTGTCATGGTGCTTATTGAAGCTGAGCATATGTGCCTTACAATGCGCGGGGTCAAAAAGCCCGGNACTAAGACTGTAACCATGGCGACAAGGGGGCTTTTTGTCGAGGATCAGTTCCGTCAGAAGATGTTTCTCGATGATGTGAGAAGCCAGCCGTCCATAGAGAAATAGGCAAGGTGCGGGCATTGGAACGTGTAAATAAGGTTTTGAATCACCCGCTGTTTTGCGGGGAGTTTTCGAAAATAAATGAGCTTGAAAAAGACAGGGTGTTTTGCAGGCATGGCATGAATCATTTGGCCGATGTGGCCAGAATAGCCTACATACTCTACCTTGAGTCGGATTGCGGGACTAAGTACCCTAAGGAGTTATTTTATACAGCGGCACTTCTGCACGACTTGGGACGCGCAAGACAAGACATTGACGGCACTCCGCACGAGCGGGAGAGTGCGCGGCTGGCAGAGGTTATTCTGCCTGAATGTGGCTTTGACAGTGCGGAGTCGGAGCTTATTTTGGATGCAATTTTATCACATAGGACCGCCACAGGCGAAAAGCCTGGTTTTGCAGGGTTTATTTATAGGGCGGACAAGCTCTCAAGGCATTGCGTAAGCTGCGCAGCGGAAGCGGACTGTGACTGGGAGCTGAAAAACCTGAGGTTTGAATATTAGGGCGGGTTCAGACGGGGCACGGTCCGAAACCCTTATGAGGTGAATAATCAATTAGTTGGAGGAAATAGTTTAGGCATGGTTATAGGGAAACGCGAATTTGACTTAGTTAACGGCTGTTATATTATGGGGATTTTGAATGTTACCCCTGACTCATTTTCGGACGGGGGCCTGTGGAACGACACTGACAAGGCTTGCCGCAGGGTGGATGAGATGATAGAGCAGGGGGCGGACATAATAGATGTGGGCGGGGAATCGTCCAGGCCCGGCCACGAGAAGATCTCTGCACAGGAAGAAATTGGAAGGATTCTCCCTATCATTGAGGCTCTGCGCAGCCGCTTTGATGTGCCTATTTCAATTGACACATGCAAGAGCGAAGTCGCCAAGGCTGCGCTTAGTGCAGGTGCTGATATGGGAAATGATATATGGGGCTTTAAGAGCGACCCCAAAATGGCCTCGGTCATTGCGGCGGCGGGTGTGCCCTGCTGCCTGATGCACAATAGGGAGGATATGGACTATGGGGAGTTTATCCCCGATATGCTCAGTGATTTGAAGGTGTCCGTGGAGCTCTCAAGGGCTGCGGGCATTGCGGATGAGAAGATAATCCTCGACCCGGGCATCGGTTTTGCCAAGACACATGAGATGAACTTAGAGGCCATAAACAGGCTTGACGCCCTTTGTGCGCTGGGCTTTCCTGTGCTTCTGGGAGCATCGAGAAAGCGCGTAGTCGGGCTTACGCTGGACTTACCAGTGGAGGAGCGGGTTGAAGGCTCTGTCGCCGCAGCGGTGTTAGGAGCTGTGCGGGGCTGCTGCATTGTCCGCGTCCACGATGTAAAGGAAACCTTCCGCGCAATTAAAATGACTATGGCCATAATTGGAAAGTGACAATAAAACATAAAAGGGTAGTATTGTTTTGGACAAAATAAATATTAAAAATCTGGAAATATTTGCTTACCACGGCGTTTTGCCCGAGGAGAAGCAGAACGGGCAAACATTCTATGTGTCTGCGGTGCTGTTTGTAGACATTGAGGCCGCAGGCAAGGCTGACGACCTTTCTAAGAGTGTTGATTACGGCAAGGTATCTCACCTAATAAAGTCGTATGTCCGCAGCAACATATTCGATTTGATTGAAACAGTTGCGCAAGGTCTTGCGGAGAAGCTGCTGATGGAATACCCTTTGCTCCGCAAGGTGGGTATTGAAATCAAGAAACCGGATGCGCCGGTTGGCCTGCCTCTGGAAACGGTTTCAGTGGAAATTGAGCGTGGCTGGCACACCGCCTATATCGGTTTGGGCTCAAACTTAGGGGACAGGTTGCAGCATTTGAGATTTGCTGTAGAGTCGCTTCGGAAAACGGTGGGCTGCAGGCTGCTGGCCATGTCAAAGTTTATCAGCACCCCCCCTTATGGATATGAGCAGCAGGGGGATTTTCTCAACGGCTGCATCAAGATAGAAACTTTTCTAAGCCCTGGCGAGCTGCTAAATAAGCTACAAGATTTAGAAAATCAGTCAGGGCGCATAAGGGATGTCAGGTGGGGTCCGAGGACTTTGGATTTGGATATCCTTATGTACGATAGCTGGATTTTGGACACCGAGAGGCTATATGTTCCGCATATTGAGATGCACAAGAGAGATTTTGTGCTTGGGCCGCTTAGTGAAATTGCGCCGAATCTTATTCATCCTATTTATAAAAAGACTGTAATGCAGCTGCTGGAAGAACTCAAATCCAAGCATTAGGCATTAGGTAAAGGAAGGTAAACAAATGTCAATAAAAGAAACTCTTGAATATATCCACAATGTCAAATGGCAGGGGGCTAAGCCCGGGCTAGAGCGCACGCGGGAGCTGCTTAGGGGGCTGGGCAATCCTGAAAAAGAGCTGAAATTCGTACATATCGCCGGCACAAATGGCAAAGGTTCGACTGCCGCATGTGTTGCAGCAGTGCTTCAAAAAGCCGGCTACAGGACAGGGCTTTATACCTCGCCTTATATACTGCGCTTTAACGAGCGCATGCAAGTGGATGGGGTGCAAATTTCCGATGAGGAACTTGAGCACATGACCGATGAAATCCGCCCCATTGCAGACGCTATGAAGGATGCGCCCACGGAATTTGAGCTTATAACGGCACTGGCTATGAAGTACTTTCTCTATAAGGCTGTTGATATAGTTGTGCTTGAAGTTGGGATGGGGGGGACTTTGGATTCCACCAATGTTATTGATGCCCCTGAAGTAGCTGTAATAACTTCAATAGGTTTTGACCATGTTGTGGAGTTAGGCCCGTCAATCACCGATATAGCAGGCAACAAGGCAGGCATTATCAAGGATGGCTGTGATGTGGTGGTTTATGGCGGAGAGCCTGAGGTGGAGGCTGTGTTCGAGAGAGTTTCCGCTGAGCGCGGGGCAAAGCTCCGCAGGGCAGATTTCTCACGGATTGAGAGCACGGAATTTACCCTAGAGGGGATTAAACTTAAAGTAAGCCCGTACCCCGAAGTGCTGCTCCCCTTAAACGGGGCTTATCAGCCGAAGAATGCCACGCTGGCAATATCTGCACTTGAGATTCTTCGGGAGAAGGGTTATAAGATTACAGACGCCGACATAACAGCAGGGCTTGCGGAGGTGCGCTGGCCCGGACGCTTTGAGATACTTGGCTCAAAGCCGGTGTTTATTCTTGACGGGGCTCACAATCCTCAAGGGGTCGAGGCCACAGCAGAGAGCCTCAGGGAGCATTTTGGCAGTAAGAAAATTATTTTTATAGTTGGAGTTATGGCTGACAAGGATGTGGATTCCATGATTGGGTTTATAGCCCCGCTTGCAGGTTCCTTTATTGCAGTTAGGCCAAACTACCCCAGAGCCATGAAAGCCGAGGTGCTGGCTGAAAAACTATCGCAGTACGGCGTGCCGGTGACTGCCGGCGAGAGTGTAAGTGCAGGTGTTGCGCTGGCTCTTGAAAATGCCGGTGAGGACGGCGTTATCTGCGCAATAGGCTCCTTGTACTTCTCGGGAGATATCCGCGAGGCTTATTTTCAAAATAAAAGCTAAGGATTTTCAATGTTATCAATTCAACTTACGCTTCTGCTGACAATTGCGCTCGGGTACGGGATAAGCAAGGCTGGCATGATGTCGCTAAAAACCAGGTCTGAGCTGACGAACATAACGCTTAATGTAATACTTCCATGTAACATATTTGCAGCATTTCTCGGCGGAATGACAGGGGAGATGATTCGGCAGAGCGTCATTGTCCTGCTTTGTGCGGCGGGGTTACAGCTTTTGGCCTTTATTTTGAATAAATTTTTGTTTATCAAAGCGCCCGAGCCTAAGAAGCTCATTTTGAAATATTCAGTCATAACAAATAACGCCGGGTTTATGGGCTTGCCCATACTCGGCGCCATGTTTGGCGATATCGGAATCCTTTATGGCTCAATATTTCTAATCCCCATGCGGATTATGATGTGGACATCGGGGCTTTCGCTTTTTACAAGCCTAGATGGCAAACAGAAGTTTAAGAACTTGGTAACTCACCCTTGCATGATAGCTGTGTTTGCAGGCTTTGCATATGTCGCAGTCCCTTTTTCGCTGCCTGAGTTTCTTGGCACTACAGTAACTTGGGTCGGAGAGGTGACAAGGGTAATGCCGATGATTATAGTCGGGGCGATTTTGAGCGAAGTCAAAATCAAAGAGGTGCTCGACAGGGACTGCTTTTACTTCTCATTTATAAGGCTTCTCCTGATGCCCGCTATAATGTTTGCAGCGCTCTGGTTTTTAGAGCTAGACCCGCTTATTATAGGGGTCACGGTTCTCATGGCGGCAATGCCGTCGGCAATTGTAACTGCAATCCTGGCGGAGCGCTATAACCAAGATTCTGCCTTTGCTTCAAAGAGCATATTTGTATCGACAATCCTGTCTGTGGCCGCCCTGCCATTAATTGCAATGTTTCTGGAATGGGTGTTTTAGGCGGCAGAGGCCATCAGTTATTTTAGTTTTTCATACATATCCGGGCGGCGTGTGCGAGTTCTCTCTAGGGACTGCTCATGGCGCCATTTATTTATGTTGGCGTGGTGGCCTGAGAGAAGAATCTCAGGGACTTTCCTGCCTTGCCATTCATCGGGCCTGGTGTACTGGGGGTACTCCAGCAAGCCGTCCCAGTGGCTTTCATCCACGAAGCATTCCTCGTCCGGCAGCACCCCGGGCACGAGCC
>WQRL01000179.1 GCA_009786775.1 Oscillospiraceae bacterium | reverse complement strand
ACATCGCGGCTTCCGTCAGTCACGTCCACCTTGGCGTAAACCCGCCTTCTCGGCCAAAACTTGTGTTCCAGACTCCCAGCCGCAATATTTCCCCCGCCACCCCCTCCGGCTCCGCTACACCTAATAATTTAATTTTCGGTAACGTATGGGAGTGTATCAAAACTCAGTATGGTTTTGATACACTCCCTGCTTTTGAAAGACCAAAGCCCATCTGCTGCCTTGCCAGATTTCATTGCATACTGCTTGCAAAAGACCTGCTGGAATAAGCAGATACCCCCGCCACGGCTTACACCACACGCCAGGCACTAGGGCAAGTTCGATTTTATATCTCTCATTCCATATAGGACTCGGTGTATTTCAACTACACCGACATCCTCAAGCACTTTATAGAAAACAAGATAGTCTAAAACTGCCATTTTCCGATACGCCGGATTCCCTTCGTAGACTCCATATAGCGTAGGATTATCGCACAATTTTTCTACACTTAGTTTTAACGCTTTTAGAAACTTCTCGGGTGTACTTGGATAAAACTGTGCTAGATAGCTTTTGATGTTAGCTACGTCGTGCCGTGCAGGTACTATATAGACGAGCCTGTACTTCTTCATAAACCAAACTCCCGCCAAAAATCCTCATGTGAAATTCGCTCGGAGTTCGGGTTGTTAGCCTCAGCTTCCGCTTCAGCCAGCATTTTTGCTACATAGCGCTTATGGGAGTATTCTTCAAACGCGGCATACTCGTCAATGTTTATGAGCACAGCCTCTCCCTTTCCGTTGTTAGTTATAATCACTTGATCGTGATTTCTAACGATCTCAGAGAGTTCACTATAATTGTTGCGTAAATCGCGCACAGGCCGCACATGGACATTATACATATTGCAAGCCCCCTTTCCGCATTGATTGTATCACAATAACGATACGTTTTCAAGCGGTGTTGAGAAATCACACTGCATTTGGCACTTGACATAAAACAAGGCCAAGTACATACTTACATTAACCAAGGCGTGAGCAGTTATTTTGACAAAACCGAAAGCGAGGACATAACTATATGTCAGTTCTTAAAATTGAAATAGGCGAATCTGCTGAGCTTTGCGCGATTGCTGACGAACTGCGGAAGAAAGTATTTATTGACGAACAAGGCGTGCCCGAAGATGAAGCGTTTGACGGCTTGAATGGCCAATCACACCACGCCGTAGTTTTTTATGATGGTGCAGCAGTTGCGACAGCAAGATTGCTCCGAACTGATAACAGGTGGCAAATTGGACTTGTAGCTGTTGTTCAATCAAAACGCGGGCAGAACTTAGGGGAGAAAATCATGGGTGCTGCAATTGATTTCATCGCTTCAAACGGAGGGGATGAAATTTTTCTCACTGCCCAACAGCAAGTATGCGGATTTTACAAAAAACTAGGATTTGAACAAAGCGGAGAACTCACGGTTTTTGAGTCAGGCTTTGTGCTTGTTCCTATGAAACGTATTTTGCACAGAAACGGAGCCAGAGAACCCTCATAGACCGCCCTCAACATCACACCCAATACAAGTTTTAGAAAACACCCTGCTGGACCTAGATGAACCTATGAGAAAAACAGCCGAGTTTTTGAATAGCTCACCCGAAAAGTAACTGAAAGCGAGGAAAAGCTAATGTGGCAATGCCCAAAATGCAACCGTGAATTTGCGAAAACAAACCAAGACCATTATTGTGGCAAAATCGAAACTATTGACCAGTATATTTCCGAACAAACCGAAGAAGTGCAGCCTATTTTGAAAAAAATACGCGAAGTCATTCGCATTGCAGCGCCTGATGCAACTGAAAAGATGTCCTGGCAAATGCCCACATTCTGGCAGGGCGAGAACCTAATCCACTTTGCAGCCTTCAAAAAACACATCAGCATCTTCCCCGGCGGCGAAGCATCAACGGTTTTTGCCGACAAACTGATTGAATACAAAACCTCTAAAGGCACCATTCAATTCCCGCTAAATAAGCCTATACCATATGACCTAATAAAAGAAATCACACAGTGGCGGGTCGCTCAGGTAACAGGTGAACTTATCACCTCCCCTGCCTCCACAAAAAACCTAGACTGGCATCTGGCAGGATATGAGCAAGACTTAGACAGATATGACTGGGGTGATTCCGACAAGCCAAAAGGACGAGAGCAGTTATGAGTCAAGGAGATGTTATATGCGAGCAAATACGGACAATCGACCTATTGGCGAGAGCTTGCGAGTTTGTTGAGCATAGATAACAATGTTCGTGTCGATAAAACTTCTAACGCTCATTTAATTGCTCCCTAGTGTGCATCTTAAAATCCGGAACTGACAGAGGATTTTCAAAAACAGGCAAGTCACTCCCCTTCCCATTACAACCTACAGGCCAGTCGAACACGGGCGGGTGCTCTGGGGGAAAGTTGGGCGGCCGCAGTCCTGGAACACAAATTTCCGCAAGGGTTCCAAGTCTCCACCAGAGTAGACGTGACTGACGAAGGCCGCCCCACTTTTCCCCAGAGCATTTGCCCGTGTTCGACGGATATGACGGATGGGACGGATGGTTTTATAATATATATAGATTGATAGGAACCTGTAGCCAACCCCTCACAGCCCCTCCGAAATCTCCACCAACCTGCGCAGCCTATGGTTTAGGCACGACTTCGTCACAGGCGGTGTGGAAATTTCAGCCAGCTCCTTTATGCTCATCTCAGGATTTTCCACCCTGAGCAAAGCCGTGAGCCTGAGCTTATCGGGCAAACCTTCAAGCTCCCCTGCACCTTCTATTAGCTTAATCGCCTTAATTTGTGCGACCGAGGCATCTACAGTCTTCGACACATTGGCCGTATCGCAGTTTACCTTTCTATTGACACTATTGCGCATATCTTTTTCAATCTTCGCCGACATCAGCTCCATAGCGTGAATGGGCGCACCGATTAAAGTCAGAAAATCCTCAATCGCGGCACTCTGCTTGAAATAAATAATGTAATTACCGCTCCGGGAAGTTTCCTTCGGCGAAAAACCCATTTCCAGCAGAAGCGAATAAGTTTCCCGGCTGACATTGAAATGATCCGTCACAAGCTCCAGATGATAACTCTTCTGAGGATCCGTCAAAGCACCTCCCGCCAAAAACGCCCCTCGGACAAAACTCCTTCGGCAGCAGTCCTCCTCCAGCACGCCGAGATTGACATGGTGGGCAAGCAAACTCTCAGGCGACACCCCAAAAGTTTCAAATATGCGGCTGAGCTTGGCCGCATCAGTTATTATGTACGACTGCTTACCCCGCTTGTCAGGCTCTGGAAGCAGGTCGAAAGACGCAGGAAAAGCCAGGCCGAAGAGCACCATCAGCCGCTCCCCGATATTTCGGTTCCCGGTTACAATCCTTATCTCCCTTGAGGTAAACGTATTACAGAACAGCAAAACCCCATAGCACTCCGCTATGGCACAGCATCTGCCCTCAGTGAGCTGCCTGCACAGCTCATTTTTTGTGTTAAACGAAAATGACATTATGTGCTCCCTCCGAGCAATGCACAGTGGGCGCAAAACCCACCGCCGCTTATGAGCCGTACTGCCTGGTCGGGGCTCTTTCGTTAAATATCCGCATTACTTCATTTGCCAGCTTGTCAGGATCATGCCTTGCCAGATTCTGGTTACCTGCGGTTATCGACTCACTCAAAACCGCAACACCCAGAGCATTTACGGCTTCCGAATCGACACACACCGTTTCGGCCCCCTTTTGGAAATATCTGTCGAGTATGGCCTGATTTGGCTTATCACTGCTGGTGAGGCACTGGTCAAAAAGCCTGCCCCCGCCATGTTCAAAAATCTCTGAAATATGCTCAGAAACGCTGTACCCATCCGTTTCTCCGGGCTGGGTCATCACATTGCAGACATAGAGCTTCACAGCATCGGAATTCATAATCGCCTCCGCCACCCCGTCTACAAGAAGATTAGGTATAATGCTTGTATAGAGGCTGCCGGGCCCGAGAATAATCATCTCAGCCTCCTCTATCGCCTCAATGCAAGCCGGCAAAGCCTTGACAGCTTCCGGAACCAGCTCAACCCTCTTAATCCTGCTACTGCGCTCTGTCTTGGCCACAGGAATTGTGGACTCCCCCACCACCATGCTCCCATCCTCAAATTCGGCACGCAAGTGTATATCCTGAGTTGTCACGGGCAGGACGCGCCCCGTTATAGACAAAACCTCGCCCATCCTTATAACAGCTTTGTCAAATGACTCGGAAATACCGTTTATAGCCGCCAAAAACAGGTTGCCGAAACTCTGCCCGCTGAGATCCCCGCTGTCAAACCTGTATGCCATGAGCATTTCTATGGTAGGCTCTGCATTAGAAAGAGCCTGCATACAGTTTCGGATATCCCCCGGAGGCGGCATGCGGAGCTGCTCCCTTAGCACACCAGAACCGCCGCCATCGTCCGATACGGCCACTATGGCAGTTACATTGTGCGTAACCTTTTTAAGCCCCCGCAGAAGTGTTGACAAGCCTGTCCCGCCTCCGATGCACGTTATCGCGGGACCTCTGAGGTTTTTATTTCCCATAGGCTTCATCTCACTCATCACGAACTCAGCTCTTTCTCAATATCCCTGTGAATGCAGTCAGCGGGATAGCCCTGCTCTGTCAAATATTCCTGAAGAGCCTGCGCCATGGCCACAGACCTGTGCTTTCCGCCCGTACAGCCGAAGCAGACCACCAAGTAGCGCTTGCCCTCTTCAATATAGTGCGGCAGCAAGAAATTTAGCATATCGCAGATACGCTCAAAAAATTCGTTACTCTGCTCGCTGGCAAAAACATAATCCTTCACCTGATTGTCAAGGCCCGTCTTGTGTTTTAGCTCTTGGATATAAAACGGGTTGGGCAGAAATCTTACATCNAAAAGAAGGTCTGCTTCAATCGGAAGGCCATGCTTAAACCCAAATGACTTGACAGTGACACCCAGAGCCTTTATATCCTGGCCGTCAAACATCTTAAACA
>WQRL01000178.1 GCA_009786775.1 Oscillospiraceae bacterium | reverse complement strand
ACTAATGAGTGCTAGAAACAACAGTGTGGCTCACTATACATAATACCACTAATATATCTCGCAGCCTATATCTTTTGCAATGGAATACGCTACCCTTGTGGCATCGTAGATATTTCCCGGCTCAATACAGTCCCCAAGCATGTGAAACTCCTTGGCGCAATCGTGAAGAGCCAAAGCCTCGTTGCGCCTTGCAACCTGCCCAGTGGCATAGGCTGTCATATCTGCACTAATCTCAAACCTGTTTTCCTTATTTTCGCAGACCACAGCTTCATCTTTTATCTCTAAGACGCGCGTGTTAAAGTGCGTCTTTATTTTGTGTTCTTCCAGCTTTAGCATAAGTGCCATCGTGTGCATTCCGAAGGGATCGACATTAAATACAGGGGCAAGCTCCACAATTGTCACATTGCATCCTAAATCCGCCATGTATACAGCCAGCTCCAAACCGACAAGCCCTCCGCCCAAAATGACGAGATTTCCCTTGCAACGCTTCGGATTCCGGTATAACTCTTCAGCACTGATTGCATTTTCGATGCCCAAAATAGGCGGCGCGGCAGAAACTGCTCCCAGTGCCGCCACTATAACGTCCGGAGCCAGTTTGTTTGCAAGTTCCGGTGTCACGGCTGTATTTAGCTCCACCTTCACACCGGCCTGTCTGACCCTGCGGGCCTGACGCTTTATATACTCATCCAGCCGGCTCTTAAAGGGAACCTCAGATTCACATAGAAGCACTCCGCCCAGTTCCCCTGATTTTTCACATAGGGTCACATCATGGCCTCTGCGAGCGGCTGTAAGGGCAGCCTGCATACCGCCGACACCGCCGCCTGCTACAAGAACGGTCTTGAGCTTTGAGGGCGGAGAGGTCATTTTTTCTTCAACCTCATTGCCGATGACGGGGTTAATTGAACAACGCAGGCGCCTGTGTTCCCCTGCTCCGCAAAAGCATGTGGTGCAGCGCAAGCATTTGTCAATGTCCTCATTTTTGCCCTCGCGCGCCTTTATTGGTAGATCCGGGTCTGCGATTGACTGCCTGCCCAAGGACACTATATCCGCCTGTCCCGATGCAATTATTTCCTCCATCATCTCAGGGTCAGTAAGGGCCCCTACAGTGGCGACAGGAGTTTTGACATGTTTTTTAATTTCGGCGGCATATTTCACATTCACGCCATCAGGAAGGAAAATACTTGGGTGGGTTATAACAAATGTTTTTTCGAACTCGTGGTTTCCGGCTGAGATATGCAAGATATCAACTTTTTGGTCTAAAGCCTTCGCAATTTTTACCCCTTCGTCAATATCATAGCCCGTACTGTCACATTCGGAACCTGACAGGCGGATTTCAATTGGAAATTTCGGCCCTACTGCCTTGCGCACACTATCTACAACGGCCAGCGGAAATTTCATGCGGTTTTCAAATGAGCCCCCCCAGCCATCTGTGCGGGTATTTATAAACGGTGACATAAATTGAGCAAGCAGCCAGCCGTGGCCGCCGTGGATTGTCACCATGCCGAATCCACAGCGCTTTGCCCATGCGGCAGCGCGTCCGAACTTGTCAATTACGTGTAGCATCAGCTCCTCTGACATGGCCTCGACTTCGCCGTACTTGCCGTCAGCCATGGCCACAGGACCGTAAAGGGTTCCGCCTGCGGCTTTCTCCCTGCGGTGATGAGCTTCGTTATTTCCCTCGGGGCCAAACATCTCCGCATCGGGATCTTTTACGAATCTGGCGTACATACCTGCGTGGGAAAGTTCTGCCGATGCTATTGCACCGTGGCGGGAAACTGCCCCAGCAACGGCGGAGAGCCCCGGCAGGGTTGAAGGATCATCCATTCGGATTAAAAAAGGATAATGAGTTCCTGTAGCACTGTCAACAATGCAGTCCCCCACGCATACAGATGCAAAGCCTCCCAGGGCTTTGCGCTCAAAATATGCAGCTTCATCCCTGCCGGGCAAGTTATCCTTGGCTACATTATAAAACCCTTGGGGGGATGCAAAAATTCTATTGCGGAACACAGCGGAACCAATGGAAAGGGGTGTAAACAACTTTGGATATTTAAGTGACATACCCTACCTCCTCGTATTTAGACGGAGCTTAGCCCATATTGCATGCGCCGCCATCGACCACTATAGTGCTGCCTGTGACCCAGTCAGCCTCATCGGAAGCCAGCCACACAGCCGCATAGGCTATGTCCTCAGGCTTTCCTAACCTGCCCACCGGGCAAACTTCCTTGCAAATTTCAGCCTGAATTTCGGGATTATTTCTAACCCATTCAGGGGTGAGGTTGGTCTGCACAGGGCCGGGGCAAATTACATTAAGGCGCACCCCCTGCGGCGAAAATTCCCTTATTAAATCCCGTGTCATCTTGTCAATGCCTGCTTTCATAGCTCCATAGAGATATGCGTCGCTTTCAGGTTTAATTACAGATATTGAGGCTACATTTGTTATGGATGAATGCCCATGCTCCACAAGGGATGGCATGAAGGTCTGCATCATCCAGTAATAACCCCTGAAATTAGTCTCGGTCAAGCGCTCATAGTCCTCATCGGTATGCTCCAGGAATGGAGCATGTACTAGGATTCCTGCGCTGTTAAACAAAGTTGTAACCTTGCCGTACGCCTCCAATGTTTTGCTCAAAAGGTTTCTTATATCATCCTTTATGCGTACATTGGTGCGGACAAAAATGCCTTCTCCAACCTCTTTAACCATGGCGAGCGTCGCATTTCCCTCTTCCTCATTAAAGTCGGCGCACACAACCTTAGCACCCTCCTTGGCAAACATAACTGCAACCCCGCGGCCGATGCCGGAGCCGGAGCCTGTAACAACGGCAATTTTGCCATCCATTCTACCCATTAAATCACCCCAGTTTATAAATTTATTTGTTTTTTATGTTTTTCCCTTGTCTGGTAAGCTCATCTGCAACATCAGCAAGGCCGTACTTCTCATAGGTTTCCCTAAGCGGCCACCCCGTTTGCAAGTCATATCCGCGCCTGCTGTAATACAAATCCACCAAGTCGTTCCATTCATCCCACTCAACTGTCTTTCCTGAAGAATCGGGGTATTGCATTGTGGGGAATATCTCATTTACCTCTAGCTCACGGGTTCTGCCGAAGTCACGGATTAAAATTGAGCGGAACAACAGAAATGAGCGCCAAGCGGCATCATTTAACTGCTCCTCAGTCATGGGCAGGCCGGTTGCGGCACTGAACATTTCCGCTTCCATCTCCGGCCAATAGAGATCAGGGCTCTGCCAGTCACAGCTGGTTACAGAATCCTTTGTCTCCGCCCTGTTTTCGTTCATTATGACACTGTCCACAATCACAGGACTGCGGCAAGGATCATCCTTATATTGCAGGTAATTTTCAAAATCATCATGGAAGTGGGCTACAGTCTGAGTATCCCGCGAAGAATTCATCTGCAGCAAGGAAACAGCCACCCAGCCGGGCTTGTTAATAGACCCTTCAAAACCCCTGCCCTGCCAGTGGTAACTCTGCCCCCAAGCGGACTCCAAGCTGACAGGCAGGTCATACTGCTCGCCTGTGACTTGAGAAACGCGGCCTTTGTAAATGGCATCTCCAAACTTCTCCTTACCCAAGGTTCGGATAGCGCGGGCCATTCCCTCGGCAAAAACCGGGCCGTACTTACCTTGGCGGTATGTAATCATGTTCATGAAATGCTTAACAAACTCGACATTTTCAACATCTACTTCCATGCCGAAATCCATACCTTCAAGAAGCCCTTCTTTCTTAGCCATGGAAAGCCATGTAAAGTACCATACTATCACATCCCATTTGTCGATGCCGTACTCATTGCACATATCCATCATGACGCTGCCCTTGTCAAAGTCCGGTTTCCAGTAATCCACTTTGTCGCCGGTGGTCTTTGCAAATAAATGTTCAAAATGAGGATCTTCCGGATCCGGCTCAGGCTCTTCTCTCGATAGCATTTTGCAGGCCAGAAAATGGTTTCGCTCAGTTTCAAAATTCTGTACGAGAGTCCAGGAGCAGTCCTCCTTGAAGCCGTAGGCAAAAATCCCTACACATTTCTCCACTTGATTAATTTTATCTTCGTTAAAAGCTGATTTCATCCCAATCATCAGCCGGTTGCAATGCTGGTTGCAGGCATGGCTGCAAGCCACCTGCCCCCGGGTCCAGCCTCCCTCGACTTCAATCTCATTGCCGTCCATTCCGTGTTTTTTCTCATGTACGAGAGGGTTATGGCGCATATACGGGCTCCCCATCTTCTGCCGCAGGTGAAACATTTTGTCTATATCATAGAGCGTCACATCCCCATGGCCTTTAACTGTAATGGCTTTGAGGTTTTTTGAGCCGAAAACGGCGCCAAAACCTGATTTGGCTGCCACATTGTCATTTGAGGTAGTGATGGTGGCGTTGCGCATCAAATTCTCCCCGGCAGGGCCAATTACCATGCTCTGGGAGTTCTCACCGTGAATTTCAGAGAGCTTGCGCTGGCAAGCATGTACAAAAGTCCCCCGCAATGGCTCTGCGTCGAGAAACTGTATCGAGTTATTGTCGATGAGGATATAAACGAACTCCTCACTTCTGCCCTCTAGGATAAAGCCGTCCCAGCCGGCATATTTGAGTTCATTTCCAACCATGCCGCCAATGCCGCTCCACACATACATCTCCGGGTAGCTATTGGGTGAAATACCTGTAAACACAGAGCGCCCGCCTGTGGGAATACCTGTTGCTGTAGTTGGGCCTGTCATATAAATGAGCATGCTTTCAGGGTCAAGAGCGCCGATGCCGGGCTTCATTTCATCCCAGAAAATTCTGTTGCATACACCGCGCCCACCGATGTTTTCGGGGACATATTTTGAGGTAGGTATTTCGGTGACAGATTTGGTTGTCAAATTAATCCTTGCAATTTTCCCGATATATCCGTACATTTCCACACTCATTACTTCACCTCCAGACATCGCACAGGACACCATTGCACGCAGGCAGGCCCGGCTTCCCT
>WQRL01000177.1 GCA_009786775.1 Oscillospiraceae bacterium | reverse complement strand
TTACAGGTACGCCGCCGGCCATTATTACGCAGGCTCTGTATGCTACAAAGCAGGGTTCTACTATGAGCACTTCGTCGCCGGGGTTTAGAATTGCCCTCATTGAGATGTCTATGTCTTCACTGGCGCCGACGGTGACGAGTACTTGTGTGCGCGGGTCGTAGGTCAGGCCGTACTTGGTCATGTAGCGCGCGATTTCAGTGCGGAGCTCTATCATCCCGGCGTTGGCGGTGTACATGGTGTGTCCTTGCTCAATGGAAAGGATGGCTTTATTGCATATGTGTTTGGGTGTTACAAAGTCTGGTTCGCCGACTCCGAGGGAGATTACATCGTCCATTTCTGCGGCGATATCGAAAAACCTTCTAATGCCGGATGGCGGCAGGTCTTGTATTGCTGTTGCTACAAATTCTTTCATTTTTTAGTTTATCCTTTCGTGTGAATAGGGATTAGATTTATAACCACAACTATATTATAGATAAGTCGCTTAAGAGTCAACAATAGTTTTGGGGAAACTGCTTGTGAAAATTGCAGGAAATCGCCCGCGAGTTACAGCAAACCATCCGAGAATTACAATAAACCATCCGCCGCCATGAATCTGCAAGGCGCAGCCTGCGCGCCGGCGAAATGCGTCATGGCCTTCGTCAGTCACGTCTTTTCTGGTGGAAATTTGATAGCTAGGCTAAACTTGTGTTCCAGACTACGGCCATGCCACATTCCGCCGGCGCGCAGGCTACGCCTTGCAGATTCATGGTGGCTGGAGTTGCTCTGCAAAAAGCATCGCTCAATGAGAGCGAAGATGAAGTATTTCACTGTCCAATTGTGTATTTTCTGTAAACATTTTGTGCGTGCCACTAAAATTGCCCACTTATTAATAGAAAACTGTATAACTACACACTTTTGACCGCAAGGATTCGCTATTGTAGGATGACAAAGTGGCAAAATAGGTGCAAAGGAAGGTGGGGATATTTGATGACAGCGGTTTGCTGCAATAACGGTCGGGACATTTCTAAACTGAACACACTACTTGTCAAATACTTGAAAGGATAACATTTGAAGGGAGGATATGGATGAAGAAAAAATTATGCAGGGTTGTTCCACTGATGTTAATTACTGTGCTCTTATTATCAAGCTGGACATATGCTACAGGCAAGCCTTACGAGATAGGAGAAAGTGCTCAAATACCAATAGTTGAGTTTGAAGATGTTTTTCCTGACGACTGGTTTTACAGATATGTGCTGACGGGCATCCGCTTTGGGATTATACAAGGTGTGAGCGAAGAAAATTTTCGATTTGAGCCGGAGCGAGCGATAACACGGGCAGAGTTTATTACTATGCTGGGAAGGTTATACGAGTATGGCAATGATATCAATGGGACACTCGGAGAAGGAATGTTTTATGAGCGTTATCTTGAATGGGCGGCAGAAATGAAAATTATACAAGGCAATGAAAACGGCTACTTGATGCCTCGCTCATTTACTACCCGTGAGCAGATGGCGGTAATTGTGGATCGCTTCATTCAAGTGTTTGAGTTGAGAGGCTGCTTTAGCCACAACGCTGTGAGACCGCCTTACTGGTACAGTGATGATGACGAGATTTCGAGCTGGGCAAGGCAAAGTATTGGAAACATTTTTCACTTTGGTATAATAAGCACAGGTCTCACAGTTGGGGACGGCCGCATGTTCAGGCCTAGGGAGAATGTGTCTCGTGCAGATGCAGTGGCATCTCTCTCGCGAATGGCAAATGTTATGTATGAGGCATGCTCACATCCTTTTTGCCTTGTTGAAATATCGGGTTAATTGCTGCTGACAACGCAAGGCTTTACTTCAAAGATAAAATTATAAGGAGTATATTATTTATGTTAAACAGGAGAATATGTAAGTTATTTTCGCTTTTATTAGTGTTTGTTATTTTATTAACTATATTCCCGATGTATATGGTATCAGTAAACAACGTTGATGAAACGAGCTATATACTAGATGCAACCGACAATTGGGTATCAGAAATGATAATGCCTATAAATTTTAACCCCCATGATGTGTTTGATGTACATCGTATTTTCGGGGCGTATTATAGAGGGTATTCATTCATGCTTCTGCAAAATGCAAAGTTTGATTATACCTTGCACGAGGGAATTTCGGCTATTTTCGCGGAACGGCACGTATATCTCGCGACTTCTATAGATGCCATACGTAATGCAGTTGCCCCCGAGTTGATTGTATATATAGAGCCAAACTACCTTATGCCACCAGAACATTTTTTTGATATTTTTGGTGATTTTTATGATTCAGAGGCTTTTTTTGTTAGACCTGCACCGCATGCGTTTACCTCGGTTAGTGACCCGATGTTTTATGATCAATGGAATCTTGAAATCACCCGAGGGCCGGCAGCGTGGTCTGCCGAGATATCTGCGGAAGGTGCTGTAATTGCTGTAGTTGATACTGGACTTAATCCTCATGCTGATATAGATGACGCATTTATTCTTGTCGGTTGGAACTACGTACATAATAATTATGATACGAGAGATGAATCTTCTGTAAGTGGGCACGGAACTCCTGCTGTCAGTATAATTGCAGCAAGCACCGATAACGAGATAGGAATAGCCTCACTTGGATACAGAGCTTCAATTGTGCCGCTGAGAATTTGGGCAGGAGAAAACGATCAATATCACAGTTTTGCTTATGCCCAGGTTGTGTATGATGCAGTCAGGACTCATGGTGTAGACGTTCTATTTATGAATCTTGCTGTTGAAGAACACATTTATTTTATGGCGACCTTTAGGAACGCGATTACCTACGCAATTGAAGCAGGTGTTTTAGTCGTGGCCGCAGCGGGGAGCTGGGGCGGCACCACGATTCATTACCCTGCTGGCTTCTCCGCTGTAATTGGTGTTGGCGGTTTTGACAGAGACGGAGAGCACGTTGCATCTCCAATCAATAAAACTATTTTCATTTCTGCACCAGGCCGAGGGATTCCTGCTGCTACAAGAACAGGTGGATTTACTACTAATTTTGGAGGGTCTTCTGCGGCAGCTCCGTATATAGCTTCATTGGCAGCTCTTGCTAAAGCTCAAGATAGAGGTATAACGCAGTCCGAGTTTGCTGATTTGCTTAGGGGAAGTGCAAGACCTCGTAGCAATGATGAACGCCCTACTAACAATTACCACAGCTACAGTGTTGCTGATACAGATCAGTTATTTAGAACGCGCATTGAACCTCGAACTCCGAGCCGAAACAATTATTTTGGCTATGGGGTTATTGATGTTGGATTATTCATCTATAACCTGAGAAGCAGAGATGACACTAACGAGGAACGTGACTTCTTTAGATTTGACGATTATCTCGGTTGGGCACGTGATTATGTTTTGGAGAGCGTTAGATACGGAATAATGCATGGCAGGTACTTCACCACTTATACCCGACGCGGGGATGCTGCTAACCTTTGCCATGGTTATAATTCGCACCGCAACTTCTCTCCGTTTGAGCCTATGTGGCGGTTGGAGTTTCCTATGGCACTTGCTAGGTTAAATGAACTCAACGGAAATGGACTTCCGTGGGTTGATGCCGGATTTACGGATGTAGACCATAGTTCACGTTTTCCGTTCAACTACAGCAGGCACGTAGCTTGGGCTGCTCATGCTGATAGAGGGATTGTCAGGGGGGTTACTGAAGAGTTATTTTATCCCGGCAGAAATGTCATGCGGGCGGAAGCGGCGGCGATGTTTCAGCGCTACGCTGCGTACTTGGCTCTAAGCTGCAACACTGCGGAGAGGCTAAATGCTGAGATTGCGGAACGAATAGCTGCGGCTGGTGGTAGTTTGGCATTTTTGAATGCACAGGGGTTTCCAGACACACATCCCGAGGTTCTTCATGAATGGGCAATAGACTATATTGCCTGGGTTGTCGGTGCGGGCATTATGGGTGGACGAGCCTACCTTGGAGAGGTTGTGCTTGCTGCTGGTGGTAACATCAACCGCGCAGAAGGTGTGGCTATGCTTGCCAGATTCAGGCGCATATTCTTGCGTGGAACATTTATTTTGGAGCAAGGCGAAAATCAAGGTGGCGGAGGCCAGGGGGTTAATGCATTTAATCAGGCATCCTTTAGCTTTGGCGGTACAGCAAGCCACCCAACCGTACCTGCGGCTATTGAGGCCGAATCAGTAGCAGTGGGAGCAAATGTTCTCAATTTACTGAGACGGATTCATGATGGCGCACTCGCTAATGGCCCGGTAAGGGCGGGGTATGTGTTTAGGGGCTGGTATTTGGATAGTGCGTTTACTGTCCCTGTGACAAGTGAAACTACTGTTACGGAAGCTCCGCTGACACTACATGCCCGCTGGGGGACTGAGCAGGCTAGTAGACAACTCAGCTTTTATCTCGCCGGATCAAATTCCTTTATGATGCCCTTCCTTATAACACCGGCATTTCCGCCGATATTTGTGCCTTTCCCAGTGCCTCTTGAACCTATAAATATCCCTGTAGGCACACGAATATTCGAGCACTTAGCACAATACCATCCGGATTGGTGGTTCATCAGTAATCCTCACTCGGATGAATATGCGTTTGCAGGCTGGTACATATCAGACCCCAGTGAAGAAATCTGGATAATAGACCATGTGTTCCCTGGCGAGCCTGTGACAATAGATACTGTGATGCCTGATGAAGATATTTCAATAACTCCGCATTGGGTCTATACATGGTTGATGCGGTAAAATGCCTCTAGGAGCGGTGAAACGCTAACATAGAATGAAGTTTTTGCTTGGTGCTTCATTGTAGCAGAAAAGTAAGAGGGCTGTTGCAGGTGATTCTTAGTCACTCGCAGCAGTCCTCGCTTTGAGATAATTACTCGCCTTACGTCTGCTATCATCCGCCAGCAATGGGCGAGGCACAGGGCTGCGCTTCGGCGGGATGTGGCGTGGCCGTAGTCTGGAACACAGGTTTTGGATAGCTATAAAGTTTCCGCCAGAAAAGACGTGACTGACGAAGGCCATGACGCA
>WQRL01000176.1 GCA_009786775.1 Oscillospiraceae bacterium | reverse complement strand
GGTCAGTTCCGGCATAAAGCCGGAATTCCCTTCGCAAGCTGAGCGCACACCCCTATTTGTGCCTACTGCATTTCGCAGGCCAGTCGGACACGGGTGCTGCTCTGGGGGAAAGTGGGGCGGCCGCAGTCCTGGAACACAAGTTTTGCAAGGAGTTCCAAGTTTTCTCTAGGGTAGACGTGACTGACGGAGGCCGTTTCACTTTTTCACAGAGCAGCACCTGTGTCCGGCGGATGGTTTAGCAAGAGTGCCGGGCTTCCAATTACTTATTGCATTTGCGTTTTTTTAATATGGAATTTGCAGGCTTGTTATGCTAGAATGTTATTTATTACAGAAATGATAACTCAAGGAGGGCCGTTGCATGAAGAAATTGATGACAAATCCCGAGAAGTGCGTAGGTTGCGGGGTTTGTGAGGAGGTCTGTTCAAAGACTTGGTATAAGGATGAGAACAGGGAGAAGAGTTGTATACGCATCAGCCCCAAAGACGGCGGTTATAATATTGCTGTGTGTGATCAGTGCGGAGATTGTAGGGCTATGTGCTCTATGATGTCGCTGATGACGGATAAGTCAGGTGTGGTGCGTTTGGACAAAAAGACTTGTGTAGGCTGCCTTATTTGTGTTGTGGAGTGTCTGAGAGGTTTTATGTTCTATAATGACGGGCTGCCCACTCCTTTTAAGTGCATTGCTTGCGGTTTATGTGCCAGCAGGTGCCCCACAGGGGCTCTTGAAATAGTGGAAGGGGTGTAGATAGATGGAATTTGTGGAAAAGGTTCAAAACGACTATAGGCATCACATAGCGGGCCGGGATGAGATTTTGGCGATGAAGGCAAAGCACAAGGTGCTTGCTTCATATAGCTATGAGCCTACTGTAATAGATAAGGGTTACAACAGCCGCAGCCTGTATATAAGCGTGGGCGGGAGTTTCGATACCTCAGGTCAAGACCCGCTGACTTCGCAGGTGCGCGGAGACTCAGGGGTTGTAATTGGCGAGAAGGCTGTTACGGAGCTTATGAAGGAGAAATTCGTCGGCGGGAAGGGTTTTGACCTATATCACCTCTGGCGGGCTGTCGGAGATAGTACTAAGTGGAATGCTCCTGAAAATGAAATAGTAATTTCCCCCGGGCCGCTATGTGGTATTACCCAGTACCCAGGTTCAGGAAAGTCCCTAGTTGTGGCAATTTCTCCTGTGACGGGGCTGCCGTTTGATAGCAACGTGGGTGGTTATTTTGGGCCGTTTTTTAAGTTTGCAGGTTTTGATGCACTGGAACTGCAAGGCATCGCCGAGGAAGGTATAGTTATTTATATCGACGGCAATAACCATACCGTCAGTGTTGAAACTGCTCCGGACGAGGCTGTGGACAGCCATATTCTCTGTGAGCAGCTCCATGAGATGTATGCGGAAAATGATGCGGATAAGGAAAATATTTCGGTAATTGCAACAGGCCGTGCGGCCGAGCATTCATATGTGGGCTGCCTCAATTTCTCTTTTTGGGATAAGCGCAGAAACTGTGCCCGCATTAAGCAGGCGGGGCGCGGCGGCATAGGCACGGTTTTCCGCCACAAAAATATTAAGGCTGTTGTTGTGCGCTACAAGGGTGTACACGGCGACCTAAATAACCCTTCAAAGAAGGGGCTTATAAATGCAGCAGGCGTGCGCCTGCACACTGAGATGGCTACGCTGGATACTAAGCAAAACAACATGCGCAAAATCGGCACGGCGAATATAATTGAGGTCATGGATGCCTATGACCTTCTGCCGACCCACAATTACCGTTATGGTGCGCACCCTGAAACTCCCAAAATTGCCTCTAAGGTATTTATTGAAAAATATGTCACTCAGAATGTGCCCGATGGCTGTTGGTTTGGATGCTCAATGAGCTGTGCAAAGGCCGCTGACAATTTTGAGCTACGCACAGGTGCGTATAAGGGCAGCAAGGTCTGCGTTGACGGGCCTGAGTATGAAAATGCAGGCGGGCTAGGCTCAAATGTGGGATGCTTTGACCCTCACTGGATTCTTGAGGCTAATTTCTACTGCGACACTTACGGTGTTGACACCATCTCCCATGGCACAATGACGGCTTTTGCCCAAGAGTGCTACCAGAGAGGGCTATTTAACCTAGATGATACCGAGGGGCTGGATATGCGCTGGGGCAATGGTTTTACCCTAAACGAGCTGATGCACCAGATGGTTGCAGGCGACGGTTTTGGTGTCATAGTGGGCAAGGGGGTCCGCCAGCAAAAGCGCATTTTCGCCGAGCGTTTTGGCAAGCCTTCGCCTGAATTTGAGTCGGTGCTAGGCGGCAGAGCCTGGCAGAGCGTAGATGAGCCTGTAACTGATAAGCCCATACCGACTGCGTTTTTTAACAAGAAGCTGACTGATTGCGAGTTTCTAAAGTCAGAGGGTTACGATGATGAGAAAATTTTAGGCGAGATTAAGGGTACCATGCTGGAAAATGGCGGAGCAAATAATGACAGTGCGTTTATAGCGGCTCCCGCCCGCTGGGAAAAAATCGAGGGCATACCCACCATTAGCCGCGAGGAAATCGCCGCTTGGCCTTCTGGCAAGCCCTATTACAGCGATGACCCCGACTGCGCCTACACAAATGGGCGGCCTTGGGTTAAGATGACTCCCGAGCAAGTGGCTGAGATGGAGGACTTCGGGATGGAGAATAAGGGCCTGGAGTATTCTGAGTACCTTATGAAGGAATCCCTTGCCCAGCAGGGCGGTTATGCCCTTTGTAACAAGGGTCCCCAGCATGACGAGGCTTGGCTTATTTTCATGGACATGGTAAATAACCAGATTCCCACATTTGAGGACAAGGCTGAGGCTTTGCATTATTTCCCGATGTTCCGGACTTGGTTTGGCTTACTGGGTCTGTGCAAGCTGCCTTGGAACGATGTCACGCCTGTTAACAACAAGTATGAAAAGGAGCCTGCCAAGATTCCCGAGCATGTTCAAAACTACTTCGACATCTATGAGGGTGTTACTGGCTTTAAGCATAACGAGGCTTCAATGGTGGTGCAAAGCGAGCGGGTCTATACGTTCCAGCGCATTTTCATTTTGCGCATGGGCAGCGGGCAGCGCATACATGATAAGCCGCCCAGACGCTCACTTGGGCCGATCACCGTAAGTGAATACGAGTCGCGGGCCGAGCGTTATGATAAGCAGATGAAGGAAACAATCGGCATAGATCCTGCTGGAAAGAGTGTTGAAGAGAAAGTAAGCATCACAATGGACTACCGCTGGGATCAGTTTAGGCAACTAGTGGATGCAGTCTACAAGCGCCGGGGCTGGACTCCAAACGGCATACCTAAGCTGGAGAAACTAATAGAAATCGAAATGGCGCTGCCTGAACTCGTGGAGGTTATACGCCCCCACCTCAAAGCCGAAGGCTACTGGCCCACGGGTTCGGAGTATGCAAAGTACGACGCATAGCAGCCTATTTCATGAGGAGTCAGATATGACAGGACAGACTATTATGCTCAATAACCGGGTCTATCCCTACACGGAAGGCTTGACTATCACATCTTTGCTGGCTGAGAACAGATACGGTTTTAGCCATATTATAGCCAAAATCAACGGCAAGGTAATTGAGGATGAGTTATGGCCGGATGCAAAAGTATCCGCCGGAGACAATGTGGAGCTAATCCATGTCTTTGGCGGGGGATAAAAAGCAATTAGATGATGGTATCTCAATATCTTAACTAATCACTAAAGAGCAGAGCCGCACTTCCTATCTAAAGGGAGCGCGGCTCTGCGTTCTTATTTCATAATTTTATTACTCAGGCGGTCTGTTCTCAGCCGCCCATTTTACAGCGTAAGGGCAGCTCAGAATGGCTTTTTTGTTTGAAGATGTAATCTGCTCAAAGGCCATTTTTACGAGTTGCCCTGCAATGCCTTGCCCGCGAAGGGATGGATCTACGAATGTACGGTTAATATCCACTGTCCCTTCTTCTGTCTCCGGAAATGTAATTTCTGCGATTACCTTACCGCTGTCGTCAGTTGCAAATATCCTGTTGCTTTCAAATGAAAATTCCATAGTTCCTCCTTGGGGTTTGTAGGGTGTTTTGAATGTTGAATTAATGAAGTTTGGTTACAATAAAATATATTGCTGCGCGGCAATCATTATACCACCAAACTGCTTTTGAATAAAGAAAATTATGAAAAACAGCACAAGAAAACATAGGTTTTGGAGGCTGATTGGCGTTGACGCATCCTAAAGGCCGTAGGGCAGGCACGCCGCCTGCTGGCTACGCACTACGCAAATAAGCGCCTGTACGGCTTATTTCAGAGGCTCGCGAACTCGCTGGCGCTCAAACACGCTCGCCTTTTCCTGAAATTTCGCCTACAGGCGCTAATTTGCTGCGTCAGTAGCCCTCAGGCGGCGCGCCTACCCTACGGCCTTTAGGATGCTGTGCGGTGCGTACCGGGGAGAGGCTGGGCGTGGTTGGGGTTATCTAGCTAAAGTGGTGGCATGGGTTTTGCGCTACGTGTTTCAGCTTCCAGCATCACAGCGAAAAACAGTTGCGTGGTTTCGTCAAATACAGTACAATGAGCTTGATTAGGAGCTTGAGCAAGCACCGTTAGGCATTGAGCGGCAGTCGTAACACCGCACTTATAGATTTAGTCTGTAGTCTTTATTCATCACCATTTTTATGGTGTGGGACAGACTACACCGACCACTTCTTCCTAAACACAAGCACAAACAACAATCCCAGTACCACAACATTCGCCCACATAATACCAAAAGAATGCCATAACGGTGTATCCGCGCCGCCAAAGGTTAAGTATTCTGCCACAATATTGAGTTGTTGCGTGTATGCAACGTGCAGAAACCGTGCTATATTTTCGTTAAATTGCGCCATCATCGGGCCAAAGCCCAAAATGATAGCGACGGGAAAAATTAACGCTGAAGCCGCTTGCTGATTCCCCATAAGGATACCGAAAGTTGCGCCCAACACAGTTGAACCTACCACGGCAGACATCATCGCCG
>WQRL01000175.1 GCA_009786775.1 Oscillospiraceae bacterium | reverse complement strand
TTGGTTGGAAATACTCCACCTAACGACATCCTCGACAAACTTATGCCGTGGAATATTCATAACTTCTAACTCTTTTTTATCTTGACCGCTTACTTAAGTTCGGCGATTAGTGCGGCTTGGGTGGCGATTGTTGAATCTTTTTCTGCGTTGAGGTCTGCTACTATGTTTTGCCAATAGTTGTCCCTCTTGCGTTCTGCGTTGCTGATGGCCTGGGCTTCGTCGTGGCCGGCTTTTTCGCGAAGTCGTTTGATTTCGGCGTATTCAGGTGATGTGGATACCCTGCGGTATGCTTTTATTGCTTTTTTCATAATAGGCACTCCTAATGCTTCTATTGCGGCTAGGTCTTCTTCCGTTTTGGCATTTATCAGGCGGAGCCAGATTTGCTGGCCGCTGTCATATATTATTTCCTTGGTTAGTTTAGGAAGTTCGAAAAAGTGTATTGCGGCTTTGTCTGTCAGTGGTTCGTGGCTTGTGACTTCAAGCATTTGGAATTCTGAGTGGATTCTGCTTTGATTTGGAAACAGGGAGAAGTCCAGAATGTTTATCATAATTACTTGCGGGATTTCTTTGAAGTCCTCACCTGTGCTGAGGTTTGAGGAGAGTACTCTGGCCATGTAATACAGGCTTCTCTCAGGGTAGTTCCCTTCATCACGGACTTGAATTTCCAGATTAATAAAGTTGCCGTTGACGTTCATGTTTATGTCAAGCCTGCAAAATTTCTGGCCTATTTCTTCGGGTGGGATTTCTTGATTTGTTACTGTGAAGTGTTTGAGTGTTCTATAATCAAGATTTAAAAGTGAAGCTACCAATTGTTTCAGCAGGTCTTGGTTGTATATGAACATCATTTTGAACAGGATGTCATTGGTAAGTTTGTGTTTTAATTCTATCATAATTTCCTCCAGCTACGCAAGATTATTTGCTGTTATTGGATATAAATATTTTATCAGATGTTTGCAAATTCAAGGGATTGGCGAAGTTTTCATCTGTGTGGGCGTTTTTTCGCAGTTATTTTCATCATCCAAGAGGCTGAGTGAATAAAAAATCCACATTTCTGAGGTCAAATCAGAAATGTGAACATTTTGTGAATTTTGCTTTGGGGTGATGCAAAACGGGCATATCCCTTACTTCATTTTTTCAAAATGTTTTATTGACCAGCCGGCTATGATGGAGGACATGATTGCGGAGATGTATAGCGCGACCCAGGGGATGTCTGTTAGTATGTCCAGAAGGAGGCCGAAGAGGAATTGGCCGAGGGGGTAGGCAGCTATGGCCAGGGCCATGACGAAGGCCACTACTTTGCCGACCAGTGCGACAGGGGTTTCGAGCTGGACGTAGGCGAGAATCTGGATTAAGACTATTTGGGTGGATAGTGAAATTATGGTGCCGGAGAGTGTTACGACCACATAGGCGGCTGCGGTGGAGGCTTCGAGCATGAAGACCAGGCCCATGGGAAATGTCAGCAGGCTGCATAGAAGCAAAATTATGTGGGCTTTGTTAATAGGAAACCTTTTGCCAAGCGTTCCTGCCAAAATGCCGCCGAGCAGGCCGCCTCCCATCATGATTCCTTGGCTGAGGCCGAGGAATACTTCGCTCATTTCCAGAGTCTGGGTAATCAGGATTGGAAACGCAACAAAGACCATGGCTATGGTTGGAATGCTGTAGAGGAATATTATAAGTGTCAGCTTGCCGATGGCGGGCTTTTCTTTTATTCCGAAGCGGGCGCAGCGCGCTAGGTCAGTTTTGACGAGAGATATGATGCTCTCGGTCTTTTTCTTTTTAGTGAATGGGATGCGGATGAAGAGGTCGATTACGGCGCAGATGGCAAATATAATGACGCCTATTGTGAGTATGGGCATAATTCCGAAATTTGCAAAGAGAATGGTGCCTACGACAGGGCCTACGGCATTGGAGAGGGAAAACACCATGTTGACTGCTGCGTTTGCCGGCAGGAGTTTGTCCTCTGGGACTAGAAAGCGCACTGCTGACATGGCGGCGGGCATGTAGATGCCTTGGATTATGTTCAGCGCGATTAGTTTGATTATTATTATCGGCACGAGAACTCCGGTGATGCCGCTGGCTGCGATGAAAATTAGTATGACTGCGGTGGTGCTAATGTCCATCCAGAGCATTATCCGCTGGCGTTTGTTCCTGTCGGCGAGTACGCCGCCGATTGGGGACATTAGGATTATCGGCACGGAGGCCAGTGCGAGGACGGTTCCGAAAAGGGCAGGGGAGCCGCTGATTTGCAGTATGTAAAGAGGCAAAACAAAAGTGATGATTGAGTTTGCAAACAGGGCAATTACTTGTACAATCATCAGCAGTGAGAAATCTTTGTTCCAGAGTTTTGTTATATGGCGGCTCATGGGTACCTCCATTTGTTTAATAGATATAGTATACAGTATTTTGTGAAAAATTGCCATTGACTTTTGTATGATGCTGTGCTAATGTTGTAAAAAATTAATATTGGTTAAACCGTTGAGGCGGAGATAAAAGCAGTATATGCGCTGTACAGAGAGTCCGGAGGGCTGAGAACCGGGTTGAAATGCAGGCTGCTAAATGGACCGCGGAGGGCATGGTCAAAGGCTTTTGCCAAGTATTCCATGACGTTGGGCACACGTTAGTTGCCGAAGATATGATAGTATCTTGCTAAGAGCGCGGCTTTGAGCCGTGAATCAAGGTGGCACCGCGGATTAATAATTCGTCCTTGGAGAGCAGTTTTGCTTTTCCAGGGATTTTTTTGTATTTTAGGAGGTATTGGGTAATGGCAAAGACAGTGAGTGTTTCTCGTTTAGGCAGTGCGGCAATGGCTTTGATTGCGGTGTTTATAATCGCAGTGCGGCCGATTTATGAGCTTAGTGACCCGGCTCATATTATGCTGGGGGGCATAATTGTTGCGCTGTGTATATGGATTTTCAAGCCTTTTAAGCTGACGTACGCCATAGGCGGGCTGGTGCTGGCTCTTGTGGGGCTGTTCATCGGGCTCCCGCCGGGGTATGTGTTTTCAGGGTTTACGCAGACGGCTCTTTGGACTTTAGTTCCGGCATTCTTTTTCGGATATACGCTGGAAAAGACCGGGCTCGGGCGGCGTGTGGCAATGGGGATTATAAGGCTGTGCAAGCCGACTTATGCTGCGCTTATATTTGCATGGATTCCAATTGGGGTTGTGCTGTCTATTTTGACCCCTGCGACTACGGTGCGTGTCGCAATCATGCTTCCGGTGGCTGTGTCGTGCTGTGAGCTATTTAAGCTGAAAAAAGGCTCAAAAGGCAACTCGCTGATTTTATTGACTGCATTTGCCATGGCGCTGATTCCAGGCTCAGGCTGGCTAACGGGTGTGATTTGGGGGCCGTTTATTCAAGGGCAAGTCGAAAATGCCGGGATGACGGGGCTTATTACTTTTAATAGCTGGATGAGTGTTTTGCTGCTGCCTGTGGCAATTGCTACAGTGCTGCTGGTCGTGGGGGGCCTTATATTTCTAAAGCCTGAGGAAAAGCTCTCCAAGGAGGCTTTTGAGGCGGCGAAGAAGCAGTCTGCGGGCAAAATGGAGCGAAATGAGATTATAGCAGCAGTGATTCTTTCCGTTGTTTTCATTATGTCGCTCACGGGAGGGCTGCACGGCCTTTCCACGGCGGTTATATGTATCGTGGCGATGCTGGCGTTCTTTCTGTTTGGCGTTTTGGAAACAAAGGATTTTAACGGCGCAGCTAACTGGAACCTTGTTATTTTCATTGCTATGGCGCTCAGTTTAGGCTCAATATTTGCCGCAACTGGGATTTCGGCATGGCTCTCAGGTGTTGTGGTGCCTGCACTGGCACCGATTGCGGGAAATCCTTGGCTGTTTGTTTTCACAGTTATGATTTTTATGTTCTTGTGGAGCCTGATTGATGTAGCGATGTTTATCCCTACTATAGCAATTATGGTGCCGATTTTGCCGGATATACAAGCAGCATATGGTATTAGCCCGCTTGTGTGGATTGCTATTTTCATCCTGGCCGGCAATGCGTTTTTCCTCGCGTACCAGAACATGTGGGCTGTCATGAGCCGTTCAATCGCGCAGGATAGGGCGTGGGAGAACAAGCATCTGGGGATGTATGGGCTGATTTATTCAGCAGCTTGCTTAATCGGATTAGTTGCAGCAGTTCCAATGTGGATTAGCCTAGGCTTGTTTGGGTAAAGTAGTTATGTGCACACTTGCCGAGAAATGCGGGATAAAGAGGTGCGCAAGCGGGCAAGCGGAAGTTTTGTTATGTTTTTATGATTTATTTGTATCTTTAGATTATCGAAAGGAATGCTTATTTTTATGATTAAGGAAGCAATTTTATCCCTGTCGAAGAAGCAGGATTTGAGTTATGATGAGGCGCGGGCGGTGATGGATGAGATAATGACAGGGGAAGCGTCACCTGTGCAGATGAGCGCTTATTTGACAGCCTTGAGCCTCAAAGGCGAAACCATAGATGAAATAACCGGTTCGGCTTCCGGCATGCGCTCGCACTGTGTCAGGCTGCTTCATGATATGGATGCGCTGGAGATTGTCGGCACAGGCGGGGATCATGCCAATACGTTTAATATTTCTACCACAGCTTCTATAATTACTGCGGCGGCAGGAATTGCTGTGGCAAAGCACGGCAACCGCAGTGCCTCAAGCAAATGCGGGTCGGCGGATGTACTGGAAGCTCTTGGGGTGAATATAAATATTTCGCCCGAGAAGAGCGCGGAGCTGCTGCACAAAATTGGGATTTGCTTTATGTTTGCGCAAAACTATCATATTGCGATGAAGTTTGTGGCTCCCATTAGGCGTGAGCTGGGCATTAGGACTGTGTTTAATATTATTGGCCCTCTGACTAATCCTGCTGGTGCGAGTATGGAGCTGATGGGTGTTTATGACAGGGCTTTGGTGGAGCCGCTGGCGCAGGTTATGTGCAATTTGGGTGTTAAGAGTACAATGGTTGTGCATGGAGAGGATGGGCTGGATGAGATATCCATGAGCGCGCCTACATATGTTTGTGAAGTCAAGGG
>WQRL01000174.1 GCA_009786775.1 Oscillospiraceae bacterium | reverse complement strand
CTCACCGCTCATAAGCATGTAGCAGTTATTCTTAAACTGCACAAATTCTGGTGCCCCTTCGTATGTCAGCATCTTCCGCAGCCTGTAGATGAGGTTGTGCAAAGATTTTGCTGATAACACTGCATTTTCCTCTGACCATATCGACTCCATAATAACGCTATGGTGCAATGGCTTATCCCTGTGGATAATCAGCAGGTTTAGTAGTTTCCAAAGTTTGGTGGTCCGGATATGCTTCTCCGCTACCTCTTCTCCCAAAATATTAATTTTCAAGTCGCCTAAAGTTATTATCTCTATCATTATTCTACACCCAATTGCACTAATTATTCTGCGCGAACATGGATTTGTGCATAATCTTGACATAATATATCGGTTTTGTCAATAGTTTATTGATAAAATTATCAGATTTTGAATTAATTCAGTAAATTTTAACGATTTTTCACACCTAAGTTATGCATTTTTATATTCAGAATATTCATTTCACCCTTCTCAAAACCGATTTTGCGTGGGCCGCCAGACCCTCTTCTTCGGCAAACCGGATTACATCCGGGGCAGCTTTGCGCAGGGCTGCTTCGGTATAGTAGGAGTATGAGGATTTTTTGACGAAATCATCTACTGAAAGGGGGCTTGAGAACCGCGCCGTGCCGTCTGTAGGCAGCGTATGATTGGGGCCAGCGTAGTAATCGCAGAGGGCTTCAGGGGTGTTCTTGCCTAAAAATATAGACCCGGCGTTTCTTATTTTTTCTAGATAATCTATCGGGTTATCTAAAAATATCTCTAGATGCTCAGGGGCTATTTCATTTGATATTTCAAAGGCTTGCTCCAGCGTTTCGGCTATAATTATCATACTGTGGTGCTCCACAGCTTCTCTGGCCATGTCCTCACGCGGAAGCTGCTTTAGTTGCGCGTCGAGCTCTGCGCTTACCTGGTCTGCGAGAGTTTTGCTTGTGGTGACTAGGACTGCGGGGGAGTCGCTGCCATGCTCGCACTGCGAGAGCATATCGGCTGCCACCAGCTCAGGGCTGGCTTGGCCGTCAGCTATTATCAGGATGTCGCTGGGCCCGGCTATCATGTCGATACCTGTAACCCCGAACACTTGGCGCTTGGCTTCGGCGACATAGGCATTGCCGGGGCCTGTTATTTTGTCCACCCTCGGGATTGTTTGCGTACCGTAAGCCAGAGCTGCTATGGCTTGTGCGCCGCCGATTGTAAAAACTCTGTGAACTCCCGCTATTTTGGCAGCAGCTAAGATGCCGGGATGAATTTTGCCGCTTTTTGAAGGCGGGGTCACAATTATTATTTCCCCGACACCTGCAAGTTTTGCAGGTATGGCGTTCATAAGGACGGAGGACGGGTAGGCTGCTGTGCCGCCGGGGATGTATAGCCCCACCCTTTGAAGTGGGAGCACCCTCTGACCTAGAATTATCCCGTCATCCCGGGCTATTTCAAAACCGCCACGTACTTGGTGGCGGTGAAATTCTTCTATGTTTTCGGCAGCCCGCTCCATCACGGCAACAAACTCAGGTTCTAGTGCGCAGAGGGCTTCATTCAGAGCCTCTGCGGGAAGTTCAAAGCTGTCCAGCCGGCATCCATCGAACTTTTCAGTGTATTCACGCAAGGCAGCNTCGCCGCGGGTGATTACACCAGCTACTATATCCGCAACAGCCCGGGTTATGCTTTCATTTGCCGGGGATTTTATGGCCTGCCGGGATTTGAAGTCTTGGGCGGTGAGAATTTTAATCATTGGCTAGTCCTTTCGGCATGTGTGATGTCGGTAGGTTTGGGCGTTGCTCAGTTATGCCAAGCCGGGGCACTCCGGCGGCTGGGGCTCTTAGGCACTTACAGCAGCTTGGCAATTTCTCGGCAGAGCTTGCTGACCGCGCCGTGGCTGAATTTGTAACTGGCCTTGTTAGCTATTAAGCGGGCACTGATATCCACTATTGTTTCCACTGGCTCTAAGTCGTTTTCCAAAAGAGTTTTGCCTGACTCCACGATGTCTACAATAACATCTGAGAGTCCGAGCAGAGGGGCTAGTTCTATTGAGCCATTTAGGCTTATTATATCTATGCCGTGACCTTGTCTGTCATAATAACTTCTGGCAATATTTGGAAATTTCGTCGCCACGCGCAGGGTTCTCCCGAGATTTTCGGGGCTAAATGTTTTCTCGGCTGCAACGCACATACGGCATTTGCCTAGGCCTAAGTCGAGAAGTTCATATACATCAGGGGAGTGTTCTAGCAGGATGTCCTTGCCTGCAACTCCTATGTCGGCAGCACCGCGCTCGACATAAATCGGCACGTCCGACGGCTTGACCCAGAAGTACCGCACGCCATGCTCAGGGCTTTCAAATACCAGTTTACGGCTCTCTTCATAGATAGCTGGACAGCCGTATCCCGCTTTTTCAAACACTCCATAGGCTGCTTCTCCCAGCCTGCCCTTTGGCAGGGCTATGTTGAGCATTTGGTCTGTAGCGGCCGCCTGCCGTTCCAGCAGGTCTAGGTATACTGCAAAGCCTATTGCGCCCGAGCGCTTGCCGAATTTGCGCAGCAGCTTGTCATAGCGCCCGCCTGAGAGTATTTTTGTGGGGATACCTCTGACATAGCCTTGAAAAATAATTCCGCTGTAGTAGCTAAGGTCATTGACAATGGAGAAATCCAAATTGAGCTTCATCAGCGCCCCTAGTTTGCTCAGCACACCACTGAGCTGCTCCAGCTCTTCTATGGCAGAGTCCATTGCGGCGTTTACACTCATGCTGCGCAGTTGCCCGGCCACCTCCTCATAGGAGCCGTGAAGGCCGGTGAGCGTGGTAATGCTCTGGATAAACCCCTCATTTAACCCATACCCGCTGCATATTCTTTTCAGCTCAGAGATGTTCTTCTCGCTGACCCGCAGCAACACTTCTCCAGTTTGCTCCGATGTCAAATCCTCAGTGTTGAGCAGACCGCTTATAAAGCCCATATGGGATACGTACAGCTTAATAGGCTCACCTAAAATAGCTAGGCTCCGCTGTGCAAGCAGAAGCACTTCGCCCATTATGGCCGTGTCAATTTCGCCTATACATTCAAGGCCTACTTGCATCTGCTCCTTAAACTCAAAGCCGTCTGGCCTGTAGACATTTTCGTTGTAGTAGAGCTTTTGCAGCCCACCGCCATCCTTGGTGCTTTTCACTATGGAAAGGGTGACATCGGGGCGCAGGGCCATGAGCTTTCCGCCTGCCCCTGTGAATGTTATTATATCGCCTGACTTTAGAAAGGCTTTATTGTCGGCGTAGAGCTCATATTCCTCAAACCTGCTCATCCTGTATTCTGAGTAGCCAAATTGCCTATACAGCGCACGCAGGCGCATCGTGGCTTGCTCTCCGCTTCTGAGAACGTCAATTGAAAAATCCATAATGTCACTCCGAACTAGTTAATATCAAAAAAGCGGCCAGACTTCTAAGCCCTAGCCGCTCTTACATAATTGCTGGCTAAGCCTCAAAAAACCTTCTATGAATTGAAGACATGGCCCGCTCTGCATCTTTTTCATCGACAATTACGGATATTTTTATCTCACTTGTAGAAATCATGCCGATGTTCACCTTGGCATCATAAAGTGATTCAAACATTAGTGCCGCAACGCCGGGAGACGACATCATGCCAGCGCCTACAATGCTCACCTTGGATATTTTGTCGGTCATGCTTATGTCCTTAAATCCGACCATCTGCTGATTTTCTTTGAGCACTTCGACAGCGCGCTCCATATCGCTGCGCGCAACTGTGAAGCTGATATCCTTAGTTTCGCTGCGCCCCACTGAGGATTGCAGGATTATGTCCACATTAATTTTCTCCTGAGAGAGCGTACGGAATACACGGAATGCAACCCCAGGCTGATCCGTCAGTCCCATCAGCGCAATCTGCGCCACATTTGAGTCAATCGCCACACCGCTTATCTTTGACTGTTCCACGTTTATTACCCCCTTGACTTTTGTGCCGGGCTTTCTAACATAGCTTGAAAGAACTTCCAGCTTTACATTGTATCTCTTGGCCATTTCGACTGAACGGTTGTGGAGGACTTGCGCCCCCAGTGATGCCAGTTCCAGCATTTCATCATATGTTATTTCTTCGAGCTTTACCGCCCCTGGAACTTTGCGCGGGTCACATGTGAAAACGCCTTCCACATCGGTGTAAATCTGGCATAAGTCCGCATTAAGGGCCACCGCCATAGCAACTGCTGATGTGTCAGAGCCACCGCGCCCCAGCGTGGTTATGTCGTCGTAGCTGTTCACGCCTTGAAAGCCGGCCACTAACACAATCCGCCGTCTATCAAGCTCCGCCCTTACGCGCTCACCTGAAACCGCTTTAATACGGGCATTACTGTAATCGGTGTTTGTCTGCATCCCTACCTGCCAGCCTGTGAGCGAAACTACAGGGAGTCCCAGCTTCTCAAGCTGCATCGCCATTAATGCTACAGACATCTGCTCGCCTGCGGATAAAAGCATGTCCATCTCCCGCTTTGATGGGTTTGGATTTATTTCCATCGCCTTGGCGAGAAGATCGTCTGTGGTGTCCCCTTGCGCTGAAAGCACTACCACCATATCGTTTCCTTCGGAGTATTTTTCAGCAATTATCCACGCCACCCGCTCAATTTTTTCAGCGTCAGCAACTGAACTGCCTCCGAACTTCTGTACTATTAATGCCATGTTAATGAGCATTCCTTTCGATATTCATTTTGTGCATTATCTCACTGATTTCACTTACTCTTATGAAAAAAGCCGGTACATCCCCTAATAGCCTCCCAGAACACGGAACATCGAAAGGGCATTTATCCCGCGCTCAAGGGTATCTGTTAATCTCGTACCTTTCATTACTGCTGTCTTAAACGCTGTAATCCCGCCACTTTCACCTGCGAAAATAACTTGCCCGAACTCCCGCCCGACCTTCTCGCGCGGCGAATCAGTCCTTATGTACCACGCAGTTTCCAGTTGCATTACATCCCCCAGAAGGTCAGACTTGCCGTCCTCCCAGCCAATCCATTTGCGGGCGTATTGATGTTTGACAGCATCTATA
>WQRL01000173.1 GCA_009786775.1 Oscillospiraceae bacterium | reverse complement strand
CTAAAATATCTCTCAATAGCATGCGGGAAGGTACCAAACACGCCTCCTGCCACGGTTCCGCGGTTTGTTTCGAAGTGGTTGACTATTTGCGCAGGATGCCGCGGGTCGCCTAGGATAATTAGGGAGTTATAGGCCGCAATCCAGCCGCAGCCATTGTACCAGCCCTCGTTAAGCCCCTCTCTTGTGCCCATTCTGACCTGATTTGCGGGAGCTGCTGCTTGATTGTCAATCAGGGTGGTCAAATCAAAGCTGATGTCTCTGTTGTGCTGATAGTTTGACAAAGCCATCGCCTCCTCTGTCTGCTCGTTATAGGTTGCGGCTTCGCCGCCCCCAGCGGCAATTTGTGAGTCTTGTGCAGCCTGTGCAGCCAGCCACTCTACGAGCGCCTTCTCTTCGGCAAGGCGGCGCTCCCGGGCTTCTTGGCGTTCCCGTTCTTCCTCAGCCAGCCTGTATGCCCGTTCCAGTGCCTGCGCCAGAGCCCTCTCTTGTTCAATCCGGCGCTCAATACCCTCAATTTGCTCTCTTGCAGTTAGAGCCTCGGACTCATCCCCTAACTCTAAAAATATTTCCTCCGCACGGCTGAAATATTCTATAGCTTCTAAAAGGTAGCCTCCTATGAAGCTGCTCCGGCCCTGCGCAGAAAGCTCCTCCGCCTCAATGCGCATTAGACGCTCGTAAGAAGCGCTCATGCCGTCCTCTGCCAGCTTCATTCCAGTGGCATAGCCCATGTTGTGTGCGGCCAGAAATGCAAGCTGGTATGCACTAAATGCCTCTTGATAGTCGGAATGTGCCAGCTTGATGGCGGCATTATCAAGAAGCTCATAAAAGCGTATAAAACTCTCAGTCAGGGCAATTTGCTCTTTTATAAAAGCGGAGCCTAGGTTTTCGAGTTTTGCGGAATGTTCTGCTGCCAAATTATACTGGTATAAAGCCTGCACATATTGCTCCGATGTGAAATAATCATTTGCTCTCTCAACAGCGGAGATTAACATTACATGAGTTGAGATTTCTTCAAATGCCTCATCATCATTGAGCTGCTGAGCCAGCTCCAGAGCGGCGTTTGCCTTCTCAAGTGCAGGTGGGAACTGATTTTGCTCAATGAGCGAAACCGCGCTATTCAAATGGGCGTCCAGTTCGTCACGCAGTGCTTGCACTGCGTGTGTATGGCGCACCCAGCCGATGATTAGCGCGGCTGAAATTAAAGCTATAGCCAGCAATGCGATGATGAGTATGCGCTTGCTGTTTGACACTAACTTACAGTATAGTTGCCGCGCACTAGCACTCTCACAGTGTCGGCTGTGGCTCGGAGCCCGTTACCTTCAATTGTTACCAGGTACATGTGGTTTGTAACCAGTGCCGAACCTGCGGAAAGGGTATTGCCTGTGGTGTAGTTGACGAGTGCGGGCACAGAACCGGTGGCCTCTGCTGTGCCGATTCTAAGCATAATCTCAGTTCCGACTGATGCGCTCAGGGTCTGGTCACGGGTCAGTGTTACAACATGAAACCTGTCGGCAGCTCCGATAGCCGCCTGTCCGCCGCCTGCCGCTTGCTGAGCCTCAAGCTGTGCAATCCTCGCTTCAAACCGTGCAACCATCTCCTGTTCAGCGACTCTTACATCACTCATCACCTGGGGCCGAAATACACTGTTGAGATATCCCAGGGTTATAAATGGGTCATCTTGTGTGCCAGGTGATGCAAAAGCCAAAATGCTCGCCCCTGAAACCAAAAGTACTGCCGAAAGGACGGCCATTGATATAGCAAGTTTTTTTCTCAAAATAAAATCCTCCGTCAAATTAGCGCAACGCACTATCTGCAATATATTTTATCAATAAAACCCCATAAAGGCAACAAAAATTATCTGATGAACTGCTTTGCGGCTTTTGGAACACTTGAAATTATGTCGCTTGCGGTCACCGAATACTCGCCTAGCTCAGATGCACAAATGTCGCCGGATAGCCCGTGGAGGTACACCGCAGCCGTTACGGCCTTTATTAGCGGGAACTTCTGAGCGGTTAGGGCGGCAATCATGCCTGCTAGAACATCACCTGAGCCGCCCTTGGCCATTGCAGGGCCGCCTGTGGTGCTTATAAAAGCCGTGCCGTCAGGCGTAGAAGTGATAGGCCTGTGCCCCTTGAGTACAAGGATGCAGTTATTTTTGTGGGCAAACTCCCGTGCCGAACTCAGCCTGTCCAGGGAAGAAAGGTTGCCGCCGAGCCTGAGAAACTCCCCAGGGTGCGGGGTCAAAATCAAAGGGCCCTCCGCCTGAGCCAGCACATCCATGTTCTCGGAAATGGCGTTTAGGCCGTCGGCATCTAAAACTATAGGAACCCTTACCTGCTTGATTAGCGTCAAAACCAGCTCAGTAATCTCATGTGATATGCCCAGCCCGGGCCCTACTAGCAGGACATCACACTCATTTGCCCGCCGCACTAACTCGCAGGAGGCGGTGGAGGAGAGCTTTCCGCTTGAATCTGCGGGCAGGGGAAAGGGCATTTCCTCGGTTAGTTTTGATGCTGTAATATCATAGATGGATTCCGGAACTCCCAGAAATACAAGCCCTGCCCCCATGCGCGAAGCTGCCAGGGCGGAGAGTGCAGGTGCTCCTGTGTAGCCCTTGCAGCCGGCGGCAATCAGAACACGCCCAAAATCGCCCTTATGGGCGTCCCGGCGCCTGCTGGGCAGGCGGACCTCATCAGAGGTCACGGCAAAAACGAAAGAAGCAGCCTCATCCGTAAGCTCCTTAGGAATCCCGATATCAACAACAACCAGCTCACCGCAGCTAATGCAGCCTGGCTCCACAAAGTGCCCTGGTTTTGCCATTGAAAAAGTAACTGTCATATTGGCCTTGACAGACTCGCCCAAAATAGCTCCCGTATCAGCTTGGACACCGCTTGCGATATCGGCGGCAATCACGAAGGCTTCCGATTCATTTATCATCCTCACGGCCAAAAGAGCCTCGCCAGAAATTTCGGAATTTAGGCCTATGCCGAAAAGGGCGTCAATTATAACACTGCACGATTTAACATATTGCCCAATATCGGAAGTTTGAGAGAAAATCTCCACATTGCCCCCTTCTGCCAAAAGCCTGTGCATCATAGCCTCGGAATCAGATGAAAGTTTCCGCTTGTCGCCGATTAAAAAGACCCGCACAGAAACTCCGCTGCTTATCAGATAAGCAGCAGCGCCGATGCCATCTCCTCCGTTATTTCCGGTTCCGCAAAAGACAGCCACGTTGCCCCCTTTTGGCATATGCTCTATTGCGGCAACTGCCACATGCTCAGCGGCATTGGACATCAAGAGCGTTCCTGCTATATTTAGCTCATTTATGGCATAACTGTCCATCTCACGCATTTGGGCACTACTTGAGAGCTTCATAGCTAGTTCCTCCGTTTTACATTTCGTTTACAGCCTCGCCATCCCGTACAATCCGTAGGCCTCCCAGTGCCAGTGCCTGCATCTCGTGTTCTCCGGGCAGCACCACAATTGGTCCAATCCAAGAGGCGTATTCTTTAATAGTATCCACAAGATATTTGCTGTTGGCAAGGCCGCCTGTCAAAATGACGGCTTCAAATTCGCCCTTGAGTGCAGGGGCTAAGATTGCAATCCCTTTGGCTACCTGATATCCGAGTGCTTTCATTACAAGTGAAGCCCTCTCGTCACCCGCATCAATCCTGGCCATGATTTCACGGCCATCGGAGGTGCCGAGCAAATCCCGCAGGCCGCCCTGGCCGCGCACCTTTTTTTGCATATCTTTTTTAGTATACTCGCCGCTGTAGCACATGTCGATGATATCCATTAGCGGCACACCCCCTGAACGCTCAGGTGAAAAAGGCCCGTTGTCGTCAGAGAGGGAATCAACAATTTTGCCATTTTGGTGGGCGCTGTGGCTTATTCCACCGCCCAGATGCGCAACCAGAAGATTAATTTCTTCATATTTTTTGCCAATGGACTGCGCATACCAGCGTGACACAGCCTTGCTGTTTAGAACATGGCACAGGCTTCTGCGCACAACTTCTTTCATTCCCGTGATTTTGGCGATTTCCGTAAATTCATCAGAGGACTCCGCATCGTAGATATACGCACTCACCCCCGCTTCCTTGGCGATTTCATCAGCGAGGATGCAGCCCAAGTTGGATGCGTGTACGGGGAGCGTGCCACTATAGACCAGGTCGAGCATGTTTTGGTTGACGGTATAGCCACCTGCTTTAATCGGGGGGAAAAGGCCGCCCCGCCCCATTACAACCGACAGCCCGCTTACAGCTACATTATGTTTTTCCAGAGCTTCCAGGACATGCCGGCGGCGCATGGGTATCTCATCAAGCAGATTATCAAGCCTGTCGATTTCCTCCTGAGGGTGGTTTATGTTTTCACTAAATAACTCATCCTCATTGTTGAAAAGAGCTATTTTAGTGGATGTGGAACCCGGGTTTATAACTAGAATCTTGTAATCCATGAGCCCTCCTAAACAATTTCGAGCCCGCGGGCCAGCGCCCGCTGGTTTAGCTCTATGAAGTTTGCTTTGACCTCGCTAGCGATTATTTCATTCCAGTTTATATCTGTGAGCTTCATCATTTTCACGATTGTTCCAAGGAGAACTATGTTGAGGACTTTAGGGCTTCCAAGTGACACAGCCTCGTCAAAAGCCTTGATGACAGTTATGTCTGAGACCCCGGCTCTCAGCTCGTCAAGGATTTTGTCAGAATATTCAGCCACTCCCGATACTACGGGCATGGGGTTAATCTGGTAGTCGTTTACAACAACGCTGCCGCCGGGGCGCAGATATTCAAGCCATCTGAGGGCTTCCATTTTTTCAAAAGAAACCAGCATGTCCGCACCGCCGAGTTCTATTACGGGGGATTGGACATTTTCGCCGTAGCGCACCTGGCTTGATACGGAGCCGCCACGCTGGCTCATTCCGTGAATTTCGCTCATTTTGACATCGTAGCCTGCCTGCATAAGTCCTATAGTAAGGAGCTTGCTGGCCAAAATTGTGCCTTGGCCGCCTACGCCAACTAACAAAATGCTCGCCATATTACTTTCCCTCCCTTGAG
>WQRL01000172.1 GCA_009786775.1 Oscillospiraceae bacterium | reverse complement strand
GCCAGTTCATCACTAGGCGTGGCTGCTCGGTGATTTCCGCTATCACAGTGGCTTGTATATTTTCAGCTTCGGCATGTGCAAACAGTGCCGGCTGATCATCCCTAGCAACGACCACCGCCATCCGTTCCTGGGATTCTGATATGGCAAGTTCTGTGCCGTTTAGGCCATCGTACTTTACAGGCACCACATCGAGATTGATTTCCATGCCATCGGCCAGCTCGCCGACTGCCACGCTTATGCCCCCTGCGCCGAAATCATTGCATTTCTTAATTAATTTTGTTACATTGGGGTCTCGGAAAAGGCGCTGGATTTTGCGCTCTTCGGGAGCGTTTCCTTTCTGAACCTCGGATGCGCTCTCACTTACTGTTTCGGTGTTATGTGTCTTGGATGAACCTGTCGCCCCTCCAACTCCGTCGCGGCCTGTACGCCCTCCAAGGAGCACTACCACATCCCCGGGAGCTGGGCGTTCTCTGCGCACATTGGATTTGGGGGCTGCTCCTACTACAGCACCGACCTCCAGCCTTTTGGCCACATAGCCCTCGTGATAAAGCTCTTTTACAAAGCCCGTGGCGAGCCCGATTTGATTGCCATAGGAGCTATACCCTTGTGCCGCAGTCACTGTAATCTTGCGCTGGGGGAGCTTTCCGGGAAGCGCATCTTCTGCCGACATTCTAGGGTCAGCAGAACCCGTAATGCGCATCGCCTGATAAACATAAGAACGACCTGAGAGCGGATCGCGTATTGCACCGCCAATACATGTGGATGCACCGCCGAATGGCTCAATTTCTGTAGGGTGGTTATGTGTTTCATTTTTGAAGAACAACAGCCAGTCTTCTTGCCTGCCATCCTCAAAATCCACCTTGACATGAACTGTGCAGGCGTTATTTTCTTCGGAGACGTCAACATTTGGAAGTTTACCCTGCCCCATGAGGTATCTGGTGGCAACTGTGGCTATGTTCATCAAAGTTGTCGGCTTGCCGCCGTTTGCGCCAAGGAATAGGTCATATGCCTTTTTGACACGCCCGTCCTCAATGTTCACCTTGTCAATTATTGTATTAAATGTGGTATGCCTGCAATGGTCGGACCAATATGTGTCCAGTACCCGCAGTTCTGAGAGTGTTGGATCACGTTTTTCTTCAGTAAAATATTTCTGGATTAGCTTGAGATCCTCCTTAGACATTGCCATTTCAAGCTCCGAGTGCAAATCTTCTAAGGCCTTCCCGTCCATCGCCCTCATGCCTGTGATAACCGGCACAGCTTCAGGAGCGCTCCCGCCGCCCTTACTCAGGGTTTCCGGCTTATCCGCCGAGGCCTCCATATTTTCAAGAGGGTTGATGAGATAGGCCTTGATGCGCTCAAACTCAGCCTCATCCGCCCCCCGAACAGCATATATCTTTGCCGACTTTACCACAGGGCGCACGCCGCCTAAAAGCATCTGTACACATTGCTCACAGGAATCCGCCCGCATATCAAATTGCCCTGGGAGCGGCTGCACATACAGCAGGCGTGTATCTTCCGGAAATTCCGGGAGCTCCTCAGAAACTATGTCACTCACAGGCTCGCTGAGCACAGTATTCATGACATACTGCCACTTATCACCCGGCACCCCCTCAATGTCATAACGGTTAAAAATCCTCACAGTTATGTGAGGCAATTTTAACGCTTCGGACAGCTCATTTCTAACGGCCTGCGTAGGCACGTCAAATCCCGGTTTTTTTTCAACATAACAGCGGTAGACTTGCATAGACATGTTTATCTCCTAATATTCCAAAAATTGTGGTCATGGCTCTGGTCACGGGTTGTGGTCATTAGTTTGGCCATGGGTTATGGCCAGAGGCCTTAAACACCCATATTCTGCCGAAGGCCAGGGACTTTGCGCTCTAGCTGATAAACGGCCTGACAGGCACGCCTTCTCCCGCTAGATATTCTTTAAGCCCGCTCACCTTGTAGTTTTTTTCAAGCCTTGGCGAATAGAGCATACTGCTTATTATAGCCGCCCCCGCCCCCGTCTGCGTGAAGAGGTCTAAAAGATGTTCAGGCCTTCCCGCCCCGCCCGAGGCTATGAGAGGGACTGTGAGAACTTCCTCGGCTTTTTTCATAATTTCCAGATCATAGCCGGACAGCATTCCATCATTATCAATACTATTGATGCAGACTTCCCCGGCTCCCAGCTCCTGACCCCGCTTTACCCATTCTATAGCGTCTAAACCCGTGGCTGTTCTAGCCCCGTCGATATATACCTCAAACCCGCTGGGCATATGCCCGGCTTTTTTGACTTGTGTGGACAGCACAATGCACTGTGAACCGAAAGCCTTTGCGCCGTCGGTTATTATCTGAGGGTTTCTCACAGCCATGGAGTCAATACTTATTTTCTCAGCACCTGCCTTGAGAGCTTCGTACATACCGCCGAGATCTTTTATCCCCCCGCCCACTGTAAAGGGGATAAAAACGCAAGACGCAACCTTTTTCACCGTTTCAATATCAATGTTGCGCCTCTCGGCACTGGCCATTATATCGTAAAAAATCAGTTCGTCAATTTGCTCTGTATACATCTTCTCAGCCAGCTCCGCCGCGGGTGCCACATGGATATTATCCTGAAATTGCACGGCTTTGGTCACCATGCCCCCAACTATGTCAAAACATGCGATTAATCTTTTTGTAAGCATTACCGGTCCTCCAGCAAAAAAGCATCCAGCAGCGCAAGGCCTGCTTTAGCACTTTTTTCTACATGAAACTGTGTGCCGTATATATTGCCCCTGTTTACAGCAGAGGTAAATGAGCCGTTATAGTCCGTAACCCCCCATGTATCAGACTCATCTGCGGGCTTTGCATAGTATGAGTTTACAAAGTAAAAATGTCCGTCAGAAGCCTTGCATCTGCTGTCTTTTACAAACCTGACCTCATTCCAGCCCATCTGTGGCACCCTGACCTGGGCACAGTCGTAGCGCACGACCTTGCCGCCCAGCCACCCAAGACAGGTGGCATCCTCTTCTTCGCTATGCTCAAAGAGCACCTGCATTCCGACGCAAATCCCCAGAAACGGCACTTTTCTTTGCAGCACCGCATCTTCTAATGCGCCTTGAATGCCCATTTCTTCAAGGGAAACCATCGTCGCCTTCGCACTGCCTACACCCGGCAGGATTATATGACTCGCAGCGGTCAAGTCAGCGGCACTTTTGGCAAGCACGGCACTATGCCCCAAATGTTTTATGGCGTGCAGCACGCTGGGGGCATTTCCTGCTTTGTAATCTATTATTGCAATCACTTAGCCTATCTCATTTCTCCAAACTTTTCCGTCTGGGTGATTTAATTTTACGCTCCGCCATATTTTACATCAGCGGCTATGATAAATCAATTATGTTTTTTCACGTCTTCCAATTGTCATATTTTACGATAAAGTTGTAACATAAAACTATAAAAACTTGCGCTTTGTCAAACATTCATTAATTGAGTATGTTCATAATAAAAAAGTTATAAACTACAGGTGTTTTTTTCATTGACTATGTAGAAAGCGAGTGTATAATTATACCGGCTTTAGAAGTTATGTTAACCATTACACTAGGAGGAAATACTTTATGACACCAAAACAATTTACATCACTCGCATATAAGTCAGTTGACGAGTTTGTCTACGGCAAGGCGCCAAACCCCGTTGTTTGCAAAAACGGAATGGTAATTGGCGGCGGCACCGTTTATCCGGAAATTAACTTTACACTTCCGAATATGCAAGTAACAAATGAAACCCTTATGGATGTTCTCGAAACTTATCACGAAATCATCTCAGGCGTACTTACCAAAGCTCACGAGTTAAACGCTCCGGGCGTTGTGGTCGAATACGAAACCCTTCCCGAATTTACATACAACCCTACATGGGGTGTCCAAGTTCACCGCATCCTGCGCGACACAATGCGCGAGTTTGAAACAAAGCACGGCCTCAAGAGCGTCATGCGCATGACCCCAAATGACGTCCGCGAGTTCAACCGCCCGCCTATTATGCGCAGCGGCCGCTACTTCAACAACATGCTTGAAGTCTTTGACACAACTGCCAAAGACGGCGCCGACATCCTCTCCATTGAGTCTACAGGCGGCAAAGAAATCAATGACGAGGCTATTATAAACGTCGATCTCAAGACCTCTGTCTTCGCCCTCGGCGTCCTGGGCGCCAGGGACATGGCCTTCCTATGGCAGCACATTTCCAACATCGCCCGCGCAAACAAAGTTATCTCCGGCGGCGATTCAGCATGCGGATTTGCAAACACCGCCATGGTTTTAGCAGAGAGAAAATATATCCCCAAAGTTTTCGCAGCAGTAATGCGCACAATGGTCACCCCCAGAGCTTTGGTAGCCCTTGAGTATGGCGCTGTAGGCCCAAGCAAGGACTGCGCTTACGAAAACCTCTACCTCAAGGCCATCACAGGCACACCGATTTCCATGGAAGGCAAGAGCGCAGCCTGCGCCCACTTCTCCCCAATCGGCAACATTGCAGCTGCTTGCACAGACCTTTGGAGTAATGAATCCGTTCAACAGGTAAAACTTCTATCGGGCTTCGCCACAGAAGTTTCTATGGAGCAGCTCGCATATGACTGCCGCCTGATGAACAAGGCCACCGAAAAAGGCCACGGCCTTCTTATGCGCGACCTTCTCGTTGAATCTGACTGCTTCACAGACCCGCAGGCATATGTTCTGCGCCCTGATGTCGCATTTAAGGTGGCAGAAGAGGTCATCAAAACCTCCGACGCTTTCTCAAGGACAGTAAACACCGCGAGGCTCACTTTAGAAATCCTCAACAATGCCGTCAAGAAAAAAGAACTCGTCATTGATGAGCGGGAAGTAAAATACATAGACATGCTCCGCAGCCAGCTTGATGATATTCCAGAAAACGAAGATGAATTCATCGCTGAAATGATGGACGAAGTTGACCCAGGTAAATTCATTCCCGAAGAGTACGGACTCTCCGTATAATTAAAACAAATTAAGCAGTTGGCCTATCTGCGGGCGTCCATAATTGCGCCCGCCAAAGGCGGCGCGGCAATCCTCACGGCATTTTGACCGTTATGGAT
>WQRL01000171.1 GCA_009786775.1 Oscillospiraceae bacterium | reverse complement strand
GACCACCATTGTTATCATCGCCATTACAAATACAAATCCCATCAGATAGTGTAAATACTTAATACTTACCTTCCCTGTTTTACTATACTGGTCGCGCACACGAAATAGCCCAGCTATTGTGCCGGCCATAAGACCTATTATCAATAATGACTGAATCGACCCAACTCCCAATTTTAATCACTCCTACCTCTTAGTTTCCAACCTATTCTCCATAATCATAGCAAGCATTTCCCCATTCACAACGCCTTGACCGCAATTCTCATAAATACCCGCTCAATCAACATTTTGCATCATCCCTCCTCGGCATCTCATCCGCCGCTTGCCAAAAAAGTCAGCCTGACAAATCCAAACACATAGTGTGCAAATAAAGCGACTAGCCAACTTCTTTTTAGCATCAGCACAGAAATCACCACGCTTATAAACAGAAAATGCCCCATGCCTTGCTGCATGGCCAAGACAAAACCATAATTCATTGTCAGATCAATAAAGTGCATGAGTGCAAATGGAAGCGACAATATAAGCACCATCATTGGCATCGGCACCGCTCTGTCACCGTTAAGTTTTATCATCAGCGCAAATAATAAAAGCCGAAATACAGTTTCCTCGTGCACAGCAGGTGCAAACGCACTAAGTACTGCAAACATTGTAAGACTAAATGTAGCATTCTGGTTGAGTGCGATTGTTACCATTATGAAAGTAATCCCTAAAATTATTCCTACATCAATCATCAGCTCCCTGGGCTTAAAATCGGTCCACATGAGAATTTTCTGGTTTGACGCAGACTTGTTAAGAAGCGAAACCGCAGCAAGATATGAAAGCGATGTGCTAACTCCAATTGCAATTCCGAGCCTAAACCACGCTGAGCCGAAGGTGTGAAGCCCGGCCTGTGCAAAATGTATCCCAAATATCCCAAGATTCAACGCAAAAACACCCAAAACCACAGCAATCAAGTAGTCCCGTTTTCTAAGAATAGCCGAATCAATTGCAAAAAGTGCGCCAAGTGCAATTACAACACTGTACACCCCTCCCGCATACGCAGCATAAGAATTCTGCCCAAACCCAAAAGCCTCAGGCGGAGTGGCCATTACAAAAAAAGCAAAAACAGATAGTATTAAGAAAAGCACAATTTTAACACTCATGGTCAAAAACTCCCTCTGTTATAATATGCTCAAGATTTTGCGCAAAATAATATTTCGCGCCAAGTTCAATTTCTGCAATATTGAGTCAACGACTATTCTAGCCCAAGGTACCGGAGACCGGATTGGGGGGTTATTCTTTTATCGGAGATACCACTACGAAATAGCAACAGATGAAATATTCAATTTCCGCCCGAAGTGCAACTCCGGGCGGAAATCTAACTCTTTTAATCGCTTGGGCAGTTATCATCTTACATATACCGCTTTGTTAGCGTCGGAAAATTGAGCCAATTATGCTAAAAACCATTTGTAATCCCTCGCCAAGAATAGCTGCAATCAGATCCCAGTTTGTAGAGCCTGCACCTGGAAGTTGAGGCCACATGTGCAATCACCTCCTTCACATAGCTGTTATTCATGTGGCCGAGTAGCCACTTTTTGACTATCTTGTCATATTGTGCTTTACCTATTCCTAAAAAATGACCCTATGAATATAAATAGTCCCACAATTTCACGCGCAACATTCAAAAAAGCATCAGAAGCGGGAGCGCATAGCCAACCCATTAGCAAGTTCCTCCTTTCAAATAATTTTAGTTGAAAATGTTTTCGCTGCGAATTTTTCGTTGCTCACAACACCACTATCGTCAAATATACTACGAAATAGCAACAAATGCAAGAGTTAGTTTCTCCCTAAATATAGCTTTAGGCGAAAGCCTAACTCTTGACAACTCATTTTATGAGGCGTACATACTGCCCTTCGCTTCTAACACGCTTTGAGAGTTAATTTTCATGCTTTTCGCTTTATTTCAGCGCAAAGCAACGCCCCCACGTTCCGGCGTGCAGGCTCTGCCTGCGCCTTTTGTGGGGGCGCGTATTGCATTTGTAAATCTTGCGAGGCTTCATCATGTCCTAGCGCACGGCTTATCCGCCGGATTTCTTTCGTTTGATGGCTCCTGATATTTGATAGGGGATGATGTTCATTACGGTGGCGACCGTCACTCCCACGAAGGTGTCACGCACGCGCAGCAGGGCGAAGGCCAGGGCTTCGTCCATGGGTTCTGCTAGTGGGGCAATCTGGGTTGCAACGATTATGGTTACGACACAGGATATAGCGCAGGAGTCCTGCATGTTGAGAAGGTTGCACAGGTAGAGGTTTAGCAGAAGCACCAGCGGTATTACAATTACGAAAAGGCCTTCATTGTAATATGGCAGAAATAGGCTGATAAGCACTGTGAGGCAGCCGAGGGCTGCCCCTATTATTGTGCCCAAAATTCTAAACATTCCGCTGGTGATGGTTTCTTCCTGAGTGGCCCTGATTGTTACTATGGCCGCCACGACGGTTATGAGAATTGACTCTATCCCGCCGAATATTAGCGCAAAAAGCAGGCACAGCCCTACAGCAGCCGCTGTTTTTATAACACGCATCCCAATCCTGTAATGCGGGTCTACTTTGGGTGCGTGGCTTTTGATTTCCTCAATCACACGGCGCATGGCAATTATAAACTAAATGCTGATGCGTCAATTATCGAATCATCATTAAAAACCCAGTCGCGGGTGTTTGTAACGGTTAGCTCATCCTCTCCCACGCGGCAGACGATTCTGACTATGCCCGCATTTATTATAAGCCTCTTGCACATGCTACATGATGTGGTATCGGAGAGCAGCTTGTTCTCTTGAGCATCACGGCCTGCGAGGTATAGGGTTGAACCTATCATATCCCTGCGCGAGGCGGAGATTATGGCGTTGGCTTCGGCATGGACGCTGCGGCAGAGCTCATAGCGCTCCCCGCGGGGTATTTTCAGCTCATCCCTCATGCAAACTCCACGGTCGAGGCAGTTCTTTCTGCCTCTTGGCGCACCGTTATAGCCTGTTGCTATTATTTCGTCATTGAGGACGATTATAGCGCCATACTTGCGCCTGCGGCATGTGGATCTGATGAGCACTGTTTCTGCTATGTCTAAATAATAATTGTCTTTGTCCTTACGATCCATGTAATTCCCTCCCATGAATACTTAGTTACAGTCTATATTTTCTATTTATTGTAATTATTTGCGCCCCTGTCGTTGCGGGCTGCCGCAGAGCGGGGGCGGTTTGCTTCGTTACAGTCCACAGACCAGTCGGACACGGTCGGGTGCTCCGGGAAAAAGTTCAGTGTCCGCAGTCTCGGAACACAAGTTTTGACTGGGTTTCAAGTTTCCTCTAAGGTGGACGTGACTGACGGAGGACACTTAGCTTTTTCACGGAGCATTTGACCGTGTTCGACGGATGGTTTTAACGGATGGTTTTATAAATTGTGCGAACTGTACCTTTATTGCCGTAATGACTATTATACATATATATTGGGGGATTGACAATATGCAGTATTTGGGTGATAATGTCAGAAATGGCAAAAATACGTGTACGAGGAGTTGAGAGCATGGACGACTACCCGCGAAGTAGGCAAGATAACTTCAAAACAAACCGGGAATCTGCGTTAGTTTTTGGGAAGTCGGTGTGCATGTAGCGCTCCGTTTTAGTTGGTGTACCCCAATAACCCTTAAACCTACTGCGCCCCCGGGGGTGCTTTTTTTGCGCTAAATTTTAGGATTAAGGGGTGTAATTATGAGTCAAGCAGCCACTCAATACAACGCTCGTGAAATTCACGAACTTCGGGAAACGCTTAGAAATACAAACCCCGTAGATGTCGCCGAGAGGCTTGAAAGCATGGACGACCATCAGGCCATCATGCTCTTTAGGATGCTGCCCAAGGACACTGCGGCCGATGTATTTGCATATCTGTCCAGAGATATGCAAGAGAACATAGTAAACGCCATTCAAGACTACGAAATCGCCCACATAATTGACGAACTATTTCTCGACGATGCAGTTGACTTTATTGAGGAGATGCCTGCGGGTGTCGTCAAGAGGGTTCTGAGCAACTTGCCGAAGGAAAAAAGGAATATTATAAATCATTTCCTCAAATATCCCGATGGCAGCGTCGGCAGCATCATGACCATTGAGTATGTCGATTTGAAGGAGTTTCTCACTGTCGCTGAAACTTTCGCCCGCATCAGGCGCGATGGAGTGGATAAGGAAACCATCTACACACTCTATGTAATAGATTCTCAGCGCAAGCTGCTTGGGGCTGTTTCAGCAAAGAAACTGCTGCTGTCCTCCCCTGACGACAAAATAGGCGATATCATGCAGCGCGAAATCACATCTGCCACCACTGCTGATGAGGCTGAAAGCGTGGCAAATGATTTTAGGAAATACGGCCTGCTGGCCATGCCTGTTGTGGATGCCGAGGGCAGGCTCGTAGGAATTGTTACAGTTGATGACATTCTTGAAATTCAAGAAGAAGTGGCCACGGAGGACTTTGAACTCATGGCCGGCCTGTCGCCGTCTGATGAGCCTTATTTGAAAACCAGCATCTGGACTCTTGTGCGCAACAGGCTTCCTTGGCTTATAATTTTAATGCTCATAGGAATTATCGCCGGGGTTATTTTGGATACCTTTGAAGATGCCATATCCGCCATCCCTGTGCTTGTCACGTTCATCCCCATGCTCATGAACACCGGCGGGGCAGGCGGCTCTCAGAGCTCCACACTCGTCATCCGCGGACTGGCTCTCGGCGAAGTGGCCCTGCATGATATTTTCAAGGTACTCTGGAGGGAGATGCGTATCGCATTCATCTGTGGTGCTGCCCTTGCTCTAGTCAATTTCATAAGGGTTTTGCTTATGTATAACCCCGATACACTGGGGCTCAGCGTGGCACTTTTGGGACTCAGCGTTTCCCTGGCACTGTGGATCACGGTGTTCATGGCCAAGATTGTGGGCTGCTCACTGCCCCTGCTGGCCAAGAGGCTTAAATTAGACCCGGCTGTCATGGCCGCACCGGTTATCACCACGGTTGTGGATGCCAGTTCACTTCTCGTATTTTTCGGCATAGCCAAGGCCATGTTCGGCTTGTAGCACATTAGTCCAGCAGAAGGACTTTT
>WQRL01000170.1 GCA_009786775.1 Oscillospiraceae bacterium | reverse complement strand
GTTCCTCACCTGGTTCTTCACCAGGCTCTTCACCCGGCTCTTCACCCGGCTCTTCACCCGCCCCTTCACTCGGCTCTTCACTAAGTTCTTCACCAGGTTCTTCTTGTGGCAGTTCCTCCTCATTTTCACATACAGGGCAGCTAAAGCATTGCGGAGAATGTATTACATGCACCAGTTCCCCAAAGTTTACATGATATGCAAAGAGCTCTGCATCCCCGTGGAAAAATTTCTGCAACTCTACAGTTAAGTCCATTTTCTCCGGGATAAATTCCGACTCAATCCGCACAACGCCCGATGTTAGAAGTTGCTGCGAAACAGAACCATCCGCATTCACGCTGCCCCTATAAAACGGATTATCGCTCATCGGCGTAAATACCGCATTATTGCCGCCTAGCAAGTAATTTCCTGTATTTGTGAAAAATTCTTCACCGATATTTTCTAATGTCACCACATTTTGCCCATCTGTGGGATCTGACCTCAGGCTGACAACAAAGGATAGCGAGTTGCGCCCATCCCCAATAACGCCATTATTGCCCGCGCTAACAAACGGCAGCTTGTAAATGTCGGAAAACTCCCATATCAGCGTACCATCCGATTCGTCAAATGACACATCTGCGGGTATCCCTGCAACAGCATTGCCATTGAGCCTGAATGAATCCATATCAAGAGCAAATGCGGTATCAATTACATCAGTAAATACTATACTCCCGTTTATAGGGTTATTATCGTTGATTGTCTCAATTATTGTGTTAAACGCCCTCAAAATGTCAGCGGGGTCGTCACTGGCACTCAAGTGGCTGTCCACTATTCTATTTACCGTATTAAATGACTCATCAAAAATCTGATTGCCCAGCCTGTCCCCCCTAAGCTCGGTTGCTATCTGATTGCGCAATGTTGTCATAAACCCGTTTAAGGTGGCGTTTCCAAAATTGCGGTTTAAGTTATCCCAAGTGGGGTTGATTGTGGCATATGCGAGAGCCCGCTGCATAGCTTGCCCTGTTAGCGTATTTCCCGTGCCGGTGCTTGAAACATTATCTAAGTCAAACGCAATGGTAAAAAGTTGCAGATTCGGAATGCTCCTCTTAATATAAGCCATGTTCAAAACAGTGTAGCGCACAGAATTCAAATCCGCACGCACCCCCTCTGCCGAGGAAATCCTGTTTGCCGAACCTGTGCGGTTCATCATGTAATAGTTGACATAATACCTATTAGGCTGACCATCAGTCATAAGAACAATAACCGGGATACGGTTTTGGCTGTTTGTCCTGTTATGCAAAATCCCCCAAGCCGTGTTCATACCTGCCATTATGTTTGTAAATTGCCCACTGGTATTGCCGTGGAGGTTTGCCTCCGTAATTGTCCTCTCACCGGGATTTGCCCCATACCAGTCTGTGTTTCGGGGAAAAATACGCTCTCCAATATCACCGTATCTCACAACGGATATTCTGTTAAAATGCGTTTGCGTATTGTTGAAAAGCATTTTGTTTATACTCTGAACAGCCGCAGCAATCATGTTGGAATACTTGTTGTTGGATTCCATGCTCGCAGAATAGTCCAGTACAAACACAATGTCATACTGGATTGGGTCGGTTCTGATTTCTACATAGGAATATGGCATGCTTACCGCTTCCAGGGTTATCCGGAAGTCGCCAGGGGCAAAGCCCGGCTCATTTCTTAAATCCTCAACGAATTTGTTTGTCATCACCTCCCCGGGCCTAAGCTCGGCACCATTGGGGATTCTCTCATTTGCTGTTATCCTGTCATCATTTGCCCTGCCCACGACTCCTGTTTGCCCGATTCTCGCCACTTGGGTATATTCGTTTCCGTCATCTGGCCATCCATGCGGAGTTAACCCAAGCGTCCCCATCACCAGCAGCCCCACTATCAACATTGCGGTACTTCTTCTTAAAATTTTCTTCATGTAAAGACCTCTCCCTTTCTCTCCCTGTTTCTCCCATACGCTTATACGGCAATCGCAAACAAATACTATACTGACAAAATAACGCGGACATGTGCACAAAATCCGTGCAAAAAACTCATGTCCGCACCATCTAACCTTCTTTTCCTTGTTTACAATTTATTCATATTTTGCCACACATAGGCATATAATGTCAATAGCATATATGAAATTTTATATATTTAATGATAGAATAACTCTAAATATACCTATTATCTACTTCCCGCCTAACGCTGGGGCGTTACTGGCAACAGGTAGCCGGACAGGGGTGTAGCCTTGGATTTCTGAGGGAATTCCGGCTGCCGTCACTAAGCTGACCGAAGAAATCAAAAAGCTACACCCCATGCTAGGCGGATGAGTTTATCAGAGATTACTAGTAACAGCAGGATAATTTGTAGCCGCCTTGGTTAATAATTATGTATTCAAGCTCAAAAAAATGCTGTATAATAGTTGTGCAGTGATTATGGCTTCAGGCCACCCTGCGCACATAACGCATGGCACATTATGCAGCGGCCTGTGCCTATTTACAGAACTTTTAAGGGGGATGACTATGCTCGAAAACAATAATGCGCACGACCTGCCGGTATTTCTGTTTCATCAAGGCACGAATTATCATGCCTACAACCTTCTGGGCTGCCATTTTTGCGCCAAGACAAGCAGTGCTGTTTTCAGAACATGGGCACCCGGCGCCTTTGCCATTCATCTCACCGGCGACTTCAACGGCTGGGATCAATCCGCAAACCCTATGATGCGTATTTCAGATGGCGGTCTCTGGGAAACCACTGTGCACGGCATATCATCCGGCCAGAGGTATAAATACGCCATTCACAGCCGTAATGGCACCGTCCTCAAGGCTGACCCTTTCGCATTTTATAGTGAAACCGACGGTAGTACCGCCTCAATAGTCTTTGATATAAATGGCTATGAGTGGGGCGACAGTTCTTGGCAGAGTAAGGTTAGTCACGAGAACCCATTTGACGTTCCTCTGAATATTTACGAGGTTCATTTAGGCTCTTGGATGAAGTCTTCTGACGACAAGCCTCTTTCCTACCTTGAAATAGCCGACAGGCTCATCCCCTATGTAAAAGAGATGAATTACACCCATATTGAGATAATGCCGGTGATGGAACATCCGTTCGGCGGTTCCTGGGGGTACCAGGTCACGGGCTTCTACGCCCCCACATCCAGGTACGGAAATCCCCACGACTTCATGAAGTTTATAGACCTCTGCCACCAAAACGGCATCGGCGTAATACTCGACTGGGTTCCCTCCCACTTCCCCAAGGATCAGCACGGGCTTATAGAATATGACGGCGGCTACCTCTTTGAGTGCCACGGAGCCGACAAAATGGAAATCTGGGAATGGGGCACACGCTGCTTCGATTACGGCCGCACGGAAGTCCAGTCATTTCTTGTTTCAAATGCCCTTTACTGGCTCGGCAAATACCACGCAGACGGCCTGCGCGTGGACGCTGTCAGTTCAATGCTTTACTTAGACTACGGCAGAAAGCCCGGCGAGTGGACCCCCAACACCCACGGAGGCAATGAAAACCTTGATGCCATAGCATTTATTCAAAAACTAAACAAGGCGGTATTCAACGAGTTTCCAAACGCCCTCATGATTGCCGAGGAATCCACCGCATGGCCCCTGGTCACAATGCCCATCCACGAGGGCGGCCTAGGCTTTAACTACAAGTGGAACATGGGCTGGATGAACGACATGCTGGAATATGTTGAAACTAACCCCTTTTTCCGGAAAGAAGTCCACAACAAAATAACATTCTCATTCATGTATGCCTTTAGCGAAAACTACATCCTCCCCCTCTCCCACGACGAGGTTGTACACGGCAAAAAATCCCTGCTGGACAAGATGCCCGGTGAGTATGACGAAAAATTTGCAGGCCTTAGAGCCTTTATGGGATATATGATGGTACACCCTGGAAAGAAGCTCACCTTCATGGGCGCGGAGTTTGGCCAGTTTAAGGAATGGGATTATCAGACCCAGCTGGACTGGTTTCTGCTCGATTACCCCAGACATGCACAACTCAAAGAGTACTCTAAGCAGCTAGGAGCCTTTTACTTAAACAGTCCCGAACTCTGGGAGGTAGATTTTTCCTGGGATGGCTTTAAGTGGATTAGCGATAGCGACAGGGAGCAAAACATAATAGTCTTTGCACGGGTTGACAGAGCCGGCAACCACCTCATCACTTTGCTCAACTTCGCCCCCGTCGCAAGAGAGAACTACCGCATAGGAGTCCCTGAGAAGGGCATGTACAGGGAAGTTTTCAACTCAGATTTAGCCCTCTTCGGAGGCTGGGATCACAAAAATAAGAACACGGTTTCAGAAGATATCTCAATGCACGGGTTTGAGCAAAGCCTGAGCATAACCGCACCGCCCCTTTCAATTGTGTGTTTCAAATTATTTTCTAAATAGAGAGGTATAAGTTATGGTTCTTGCAGAGCGAAAAGAATGTATAGCCATGCTGTTGGCAGGCGGAAGAGGCTCAAGGCTAAAATCTCTGACAGAGCAAATTGCCAAGCCTGCGGTCACCTTCGGCGGAAAGTACAAAATCATTGATTTTCCGCTTACAAACTGCGTGCGCTCAGGGATTGACACTGTAGGTGTAATGACCCAGTACCAGCCCCTGCTGCTCCACGACTACATCGGCAAAGGTCAGCACTGGGACCTTGACCTGCTCCACGGCGGTGTGTCAATCCTCCCACCGCACAGCAAGCCCGGCAGCACTGCCTGGTACAGCGGCACAGCCAATGCCGTCTACCAAAATCAAAACTTCATCGAAACCTTCGACCCCGAGTATGTCCTCATTCTCGCAGGCGACCATGTCTACAAAATGAACTACCGCATCATGCTTGAGTACCACAAGAGCGTCAAGGCCGATTGCACAATCGGCGTAATTGAGGTTCCCATAAAGGATGCTCACAGGTTCGGCATTATGAACACGGATAACAACGATGTAATAACAGAGTTTGAAGAAAAACCTGAAAATCCCAAGAGCAACCTCGCCTCAATGGGGATCTACATATTTAACTGGAGGGAACTGAAGGCTTACCTCCATGCGGATGAGAATAACCCCGGTTCCACCCATGACTTCGGCAAGGATTTAATCCCCGCCATGCTCAAAGATGACAAACGTATGTTCGCCTACCGCTTCGACGGCTACTGGA
>WQRL01000169.1 GCA_009786775.1 Oscillospiraceae bacterium | reverse complement strand
CCCCCCAGAGCAGCAACCATGTCCGGCTGGTCTGCGGACACCCCGCTTTCCTCCCCAGAACAGCGCCCGTGTTAGGCGGCTGGTTTATCGGGGGGCTAGTAAAACCATTGACTCAAAACACAAATATTTATTGCAGAGCTTGTGATAAAGTGATATTATGATTATGTTGGGGAACGCGATATCCTAAATTTGAATAAAACAGTATTGGCAGACTTTTAATCATCCGCTAAAGCTATTTAGCGAGGGCTGGGGAGTGTAGTCATGATTAAGGTTGAGAAGAAAGAATTCACGGTACTGATAACAGACGATGAAAAGCACAATTTAGACATATTGGGCCAAATACTCTCGCCGTTGTACAATTTGCTTGTGGCCAAAACAGGCAGCCGCTGCATTGAGCTTGCAGAGGAGCATAGGCCTGATTTAATATTGCTCGACGTGCTCATGCCGGATATTACCGGGTTTGAGACCATCGAAGCGCTCAAAGCGTCTGAAATCACACGGAGCATCCCGGTTATATTCATAACCGGGCTATCGGGCGTCAAAGATGAAGAAAAAGGTTTTTCGCTGGGTGCCGTGGACTATATAGCTAAACCATTCAGTAAATCCATAGTCAAAGCTAGGGTCAGCACCCATCTGAAAATAGTTTCACAAATGCGCACAATTGAAAGTATTGGCATGATAGACCCTCTCACAGAGATATCCAACAGGCGGGGGTTTGATAACCGTTTGCTTGCAGAATGGGGCAGGGCCATCAGGGAGCAAACCTCAATAAGTGTGCTCATGCTTGATGTGGATCATTTCAAAAACTACAATGATACTTACGGGCACCAGCAGGGCGACCAAGCTCTCAAGCTGGTGGCTTCGGTGTGCCATGATGCGGTAATGCGCCCCTTTGATATAGCGGCGCGCTGGGGCGGGGAAGAGTTTATTGTGCTTCTTCCATGCACCGATGACAAAGGCGCTGAGATGGTGGCGGAGAAGATCCGCAAAACCATTGAAGCCTCAGTTATTACCACTGAGGATGGGCAGGAAACCGGAATTACGGCGAGTATTGGCTTATATTCGGTGATTCCGCAGGTGGGCAGCGATACTTCCGAATTTATTAACAAAGCAGACCGTGCGCTTTATAAGGCCAAAGAAAGCGGCAGAAACAGGGTTGTTATATTTGGAGAATAGGGGGCGATCATATGACGGCACTTAGACGTATATGCTCAGCTTTCCTCATAGCGGTAACACTAATGGCAATGGCCGCAGGCTGCTCTTCAAATGAAGTGGCAGAAAAAGACTGGGCGGAAATATCATTTAGCGAAATACCCGGAGTTTCGGCCGGGCTGAAGCAGAGGGTAGAAAGCCTGCGGCAGCAGAATAGAAACTTTGTTCTAGCCTCAGTTTATGGCACCGAAATGTTCCGCGATGACGACGGTAGCCTGCAAGGCTTTGCTGTGCTTGTGAGCGGATGGCTATCAGGCCTTTTCGGAATTGAGTTTACTCCAGTGATGTATGACTTGGATGAAATCACCGAAGGCCTTGCCGGCGGCACTGTGGATTTTACCACCGCGCTCACAGCGACGCAGGAGCGGCGCGAGATATATTTTATGACTGAGGATATCGCGCAAAGGCATGTAATAACGGTGAGGATGGAGGGGCAGCCTCCCTTAGAGGAAATCGCCCAGACGAGGGTGTTAAACTACGGCTTTTTGCAAGATTCAGTTACCAAGCCGGAGATTGTGCGGTTTGAGCAGCATGAGTTTAATGCCTACAGCATTCCTGACTTTGAGCGCGCATACGAAATGCTATGCAGCGGGGAGATTGACGTATTCTTTTCTGAATCTCAGAGTGAAGCTGTCTTTAGCAGGTTTGAAAATGTAGTAATGAAGACTTATTTTCCTTTTGTATTCAGCCCTGTTTCCCTCGCAGCTAAGAATGCGGAACTGAGCAGCATAATCGAAATTGTGCAACTGGCGCTTGAGAGCGGAGCCATTGGCCATTTGACCCAGCTTTACAGCCAGGGGCAGCAGGCGTATTTGAAAGCGAAACTCTTTAGTCAGTTGGACTTTCATGAGCGTCATTTCATAAGACATACCCCTTACGTATACTACGCAGCAGAAACGGACAATTACCCCATAAGCTTCTTCAATGCCCGCACAGGGGAATTTGAAGGGATAGCGATTGACTTGATCCGGGAAATTGAAGCTCTTACTGGAATAAGTTTTGTGCGTATAAATGACGGGCAGGCATCTTTTAGTGAGCTTATTGGCCTGTTAGAGCAGGGGCAAGCCTCAATGCTTACTGAACTCATCGAAACGAAGGAGCGGCATGGGCGGTTTATATGGGCTGGGGAGAGGTTCATGGATGACAAGGTTGCACTCATCTCCAAGTCTGAGTTCCGCGATATAAATATAAACGAGATACCCTATGTGAGTATTGGCGTGTCCTTGGGCACTGCCCATGAAGAACTCCTGCGAAACTGGTTTCCCAACCACCGCCAGGTATATCTCTACGATTCTGTATTTGCTGCATTTGATGCACTGGAGCGTGGGGAAGTTGAGATGGTTATGACAAGTTCACACCATCTGTTAGCCATGACCAATTTCCGGGAGCTTACAGGCTATAAGGCGAATTTTCTTTTCGACTATTCATTTGACTCAACTTTTGGATTTAACAATGAAGAGGAAGTGCTGGCTTCCATAGTCACTAGGGCTGTGAGGCTTGTTGATGTGGACAGTATTTCAGGCAGATGGCTGAGAAGAACCTATGACTTTAGAGTCAGGCTTGCGGAGGAGCGCTTTGTGTACATCATCGCCGGGGCGGTGCTGCTGCTGGTTTTGCTTTTTACATTAATTTTGCTGCTGCGTAAGCGTGGGGAAAGGTTCAGGTTTGAGAAGCTCATAGATATCCGCACGGAGGAACTGTCCCTTAAACAGAAGGAGCTGCTCCGGGCTGTTGAGGCCGAGCAGCAGGCAAACCGTACGAAAACGGAGTTTTTATCCAATATGTCCCATGAAATCCGCACACCGATGAACGCTATTATAGGAATGACGGATATTTTGGAACTTGAGGAACTTAGCAACCGTCAAGCAAACTATATAAAGAGCATCAATGTTTCCGCCCATTTGTTGCTCGCCATAATAAATGACCTGCTGGATATGTCCAAAATCGAGGCGGGCAAGTTTGAGCTAAACCCCGTGGATTATAATTTACACCAGCTTGCGGACAATATCAGCTCCATGTTCACATATGCTGCAAACACAAAGGGGCTGGATTTCAAAGTAGATTTTTCTGAAGATTTGCCGCCATATCTTTATGGTGACGACGTAAGGCTCCGGCAAGTCCTGATAAATATTTGCGGTAACGCCGTGAAGTTTACGGAAAAGGGTTATGTAAAGCTCAGTGTAAGAAAACTCGGAGATAATCTCCAGTTTAGAATTGATGACACTGGTGTAGGGATTAGGCAGGCCGATTTGCCTAGGCTTTTTGACCCTTTTGAACAGCTTGATGTATCAAATCACTGGAAAGCGGTGGGCACAGGGCTGGGCCTGCCTATAAGCAAATCATTTGTAAATATGATGGGCGGCGAGATTTTAGTCGAAAGCGAGTATGGACACGGTGCGGCATTTATTATAACAATTCCGATTGTGCTGGGTAATCCTGACAATATCTACAGCGAGAAATTTCAAAAAAATGAATTTAACCTAAGAGCGCCGGGTGCCAAGGTGCTGGTCGTTGATGATAATGATTTTAACTTAAAAGTCGCTCATGGGCTTTTGCTAATCATGGATATTGACGCTGAACTTGTGGATTCAGGAGCTAAAGCAATTGAGCGGATACTGTGTTCGGATTATGACATAGTGTTCATGGATCACATGATGCCCGAAATGGACGGCGTTGAGACACTCGTGAAAATCAAGCAACTCGGCGGGAAATACAAAGACATCCCGATAGTTGCGCTCACGGCCAACGCCGTGGAGAATGCCCGAGAGATGTTTTTGAAGCAGGGTTTTACTGACTTTGTTTCAAAGCCCATAGATGTAGGGGCTTTGTGCGCTGTGCTCAAGAGGCACTTGCCGCAGGAGCTTTGCAAGTCTGTGGCGAATGCAGATGCAGTAAGTGTGCCTGCCGGTGAAGATGCGGAGCTGTTTCGCAGTTCGGTTGAAGCCTTTGTAAAGGATAATAGCGATTCGTATGAGCAGATAATCTCTGCGGTTGACGCAGGTGATTACAAGACTGCACAGCGGCTTGCTCACTCCCTAAAGAGCATTGCTGCGTATTTGGGCAAAACAGAGCTCAAGGATGCGGCCTTCGCCCTTGAAACCGCCTTTGGAAACGGTGAGGCAAGTCACACTTCCGAACAGCTTGACAGGCTCAGCAAGGAACTTCGGGAAGCCCTGGAGGAATATGTGCCGATTTTTAAGAGGCTGCAGGAAGAAGAGCGGGACGGAGGCAAGGGAGCACGGGGCGCAGCAATAGACGGCGAAGAGCTAATGGCAGCTATCGCGGACCTCAAAGACCTGCTCGCCGCAGGCGACTATAGCTCCGTGGAGTATGCAGGGAAGCTCAAAGGGGTTGCAGGCCTTCAAGAAGTCATTGCCCGCGTCGAAGATTACGATTTTTCAGGTGCACTAAAACTTCTGGAGCAACAGGAGTAAGGCGCGGGGGCGGGCTTTGTTAAGGCGGCAGGGGAATTGCGGCCCTCGCCGCAACCGACATCCAAAACAGTCCCGCCAGCAGGAAACAATGTCCAATATTCCGCTATGTCAGCAGTCGGGTCTTTTGTAAATGTAGATACTGAGCCGTCGCGGTAGGTTTGCTCCCAGAAAGGTTTGTCCATCCGTTAAATCTCCTTCGCGTTTCGTGCATATAGCCGGTTTGCGGCGTGGCGGTGTGGTATGTCGGAAGAATTGCAGTTAAAGATATACTCCAAACAATTCTCAATATACCAGTCGTGGAAGTAAGTGAAAAGTTGCCCGGATTTCCAATGGAATGAGTTTTCTTCTTTTTCTGGCGGTGCAGTGATGAACGGCTTTTCTACAAAAACGTGTAGTGTTACAATCCCGTTTTCATTGACATGGGATTTATAATTTGCCATTACCTCGTCACGCAGTTCCGGTTTGATATAATGGAGTGCGCCGCTTGAAAACAGCACGTCATA
>WQRL01000168.1 GCA_009786775.1 Oscillospiraceae bacterium | reverse complement strand
AGACAGGGCTGTCGCCGTATAAGACATGGTGTCCGTGCCGTGCAAAATGACAAAGCCGTCATAAGAGTCGTAATGGTCACGGATTTTGCGGGCGATTTCAACCCAGTACTTGGGGCTCATATCGGATGAGTCTATAAGGGTCATCTCGTGCATGTCAACGCCGAAGGCGAGCTCCTTCAGAGCTGGCGAATGTCTTTCAATCTGTTCCCACTTAGCAGGCACAAGCGGACTGCGGGGGTCATGCTCATACTTTGGCAGCATTCCTATGGTGCCGCCTGTGCAGAGCATTAGGACTTTTTTATCTTTCTTTATTTTGGGCATGGTGTTCACCTTTGCAGCTCTACTGCTCTCGTGCGTGTTCATTTCGTTTAGCCTTCTTCCCCAGCAAAAATGCAACTATAAAGCCTGCGATGCACAAAGCCGCGCCTATGGCGATGCCGGGGGCTTGTACGCCGCTTTGATAAACTATGGGATTCTGGAATAGCGCAGCGAGGGAGGCTACTACCATGCCCATTATGACGGCATAAACTTGTTTGTGATAATTTTTTAATAGTTTTTCCATTAATTTTGCCATGAAAATGACGCCGATTAGGCCGCCTATTCCAAAAGGGGCAAGAACCGTGACGATGTTACCCAATAGGGCGGTGTTTGCAGGGTTTGTAAGGTATGTCCCGATGTCTGAAACTGTGGAGATTATTATGGGGTAGAGGCCTAAAATCAGCAAAATAAAGGCTCCGCTGAGGCCGGGTACTACAAGCGTGGCACCTGTGACGATGCCTGCAATAAACAAAAATGCCAAAATCGTGAAACTCATGGCTCCGTCTGCATTGGCGGGGTCGATTTCAGGGCCTGTGAAGCCCACTGTGAGAAAATACAGGCCTGCGGCGGCGACTATTGCCAAAACTACTTCCCGAAGGGCTATCCGCTTGGCACCGCCTTTTGCGTATGAAAAGGTGAGGGGGATTATCCCGGCCAGAAGCCCCGCGAAAAACAGCATGGTTGGCAGGGAGAATGTTTCGAGCAAAAATGAAATCAATCGGCTAAACAGCACGACTCCAACCGCTACGCCGAGGACGAACAGTATAAGATATCTCAGGCTCTTCTTGTCTTTTCTGACGTGGTTTATTGAGTGTATTAGTTCATCGTAAAACCCCAGAATTATGGCGAGGATTGTCGCGCTGACTCCGGGGATTACGAGTGTCATGCCATAAACCGAACCGTTAAAGAAGTTTCGCAAATGTTTAAGCATTAAAACGGGTACCTACTTTACAAGATTTGAAATTGCTTTGCGGTGTGGGTGGTCGGCGCGGACCATCATTTCAAACAGGGCGGATTCCGCAGTGGTGACGATGGCTCCGGCCTGCTCCATGCGGCGCAGGGAGATATGTTTATCGTGCTCAGAGCGTGAGCCAACGCAGTCCGCTAGTATATAGACGCCGTAGCTGCGCTCTAGCAGGTGCAAGACTGTCTGCTGAACGCAGATATGGGTTTCTACACCTGTTATAAAAATATTTGTTCTTGCGGCCTTTTTGAGCTTGTCTTCAAACTCTTCACAGCCGAAGCAGCTAAAGGTTATTTTTTCTATGGGCTCAAAATCACCTAAGGCTTTTTTTATTTCCGGGATGGTTTCCCCGAGGCCTTTGGTGTATTGCTGTGTTGTTAAAACAGGCAGGCCGAGTGTGCGGCAGCCTTCGATGAAAACTGCTGCTTTGCGTGTTAGTTCTTCGCTGTCATTTATTGATGGCATCATGCGCTCTTGAAAGTCAATTGCAAGAGTAAGGGTGTTTTCTGTTGTAAGCATAATTTTACCTCCATTTAAGGGTTTTCGGTGCGGTAAGTGCCGCGCCTGATGTTTGTGCTATGGGCGCGTATCGCATCGCAGTCATTGTATCATGGTTGCGCTTAAAGTGCAACTCTTACAGCCGTAGTGGTTTCAGCGTGTGTGCGCCTAAGTGCCTACTGCTGTGGAGAGCTGAGTGGCTATGATTTCTACAAATATGAAACCATCCGCCGGACACTGGTGGGTACTCTGTGGAAAAGTTGGGCGGCCTCCGTCAGTCACGTCCACTCTGGCAGAAACTTGAAATCCTAGGCAAAATTTGTGTTCCAGGACTGCGGCCGCCCAACTTTCCCCCAGAGCACCCACCAGTGTCCGGCTGGCCTGTGAACGCGCAAATACTCCCTACAATACTCTGTAATAAATGACGACAAAAAGGTTGATGAATTTATTGGTGCGGTGTATAATGATGCTAGGCAGAGGGGTGCGATACTTTAAGAAAGTGGGTGAATCATCGTGTCAAATATTTTTTATCCCAGTAATGTTTTAGATGCCTTAGTTCCTATTACAAGATTTAACAGAGGCGAAGCAAGCAAAATTTTTGATGAGGTTAGAGAGTCCGGCTATAAGATTGTTGTTAAGAACAATACTCCTGCTTGTGTTATGCTAGCGCCGGAACGGTATCAAGAACTGATGGATATGCTAGACGACCAGTATTTGCTTGTGCTGGCGGAAGAGCGGCTGAAGAACGATACAGGAGAAACAACTGCTTTTGAGGAAATTTTAACAGAAGACGGTTTGACTTTTGACGACTTGAAAGATGTGCCGATGGAATACGGAGTTGACTTTGTATGATGTGGGAGATTGTGTTCTCCGAGGAGGCAAAGAAAGATCGGGCTGCACTGGATGGATCTGTGCGAAAACAGGTGCTCAGCGCCATTTACAAAGTGGCGCAGAACCCTCTCCCTAAGAGCGAGGGTGGATATGGCACTCCGCTTCGCGGTAATCTTGCAGGTTTATGTAAAATCAAGTTATTAAAGCTAGGGATTCGTGTAGTGTACGAACTTGTTAAAACGGAAACCTCTATGAAGATTATTGTGATAGCAGCTAGAGCTGATGATGAGGTTTATGAGATGGCAGTAAAACGCAATAAGTTAAAATAATGGAGATTGCACTCAGTGTTGCAAGCTCCATTATTTATATAAAAACACCAGGGGCTGCCGTGTGGCAGCCCCTGGTTATGTCAGAAGGTGTACCTTCTTGACTGTGTTACTATGCTTATGCTTCGAAGCCTACTGTTGCTAGCGCGACGTACCTAAATGCCCAGTGTGTGCGCGGTACGTCTACCAAGGCGAAGTCTATGTCTGCGGTTTTTTCAGCGGTCACAGGGGCACCGAGTACGTAACGTACAAGTGCGGCTACCATTTCAAATCTGGTGGCTGTGACGTCAGGCCTGAATGTGCCGTCAGGGAAGCCTTCAAAGATTCCTTCATAGACTGCTTTTAGGATGTAGTCGGTTTTGAGGTGGCCTTCGATGTCGCTGAAAATGTCTTCAGCTATCTCTGTCCAGCCTTCAGCCCTTACAAGCATCCTTGCCAGTTCGCCGCGGGTTAGTTCGTTGCGCGGTAAGAACAATCCGTCTGCGCCGGCATCAACGATTCCTTCAGCAACTGCCCATTCGATTGCATCAAATGACCATCTGCCAGGAGCTACATCTGTAAAGGTTTGCGGTGTGGGAGTCCAGCCGTTTGGTACGCCACTGGGGTTATGGAGCCTAAACAGAATTGTTACAAATTCTTCTCTGCTAATGCGGTTTGCTCCACGGAATGTATCATCCGGGAAACCTTCGATGAACGGAGCGAAGGCTGATGCTAGAGGAACTTCGTCATCTTCGATTTCGGTTACCGGTGGTGCGGGTGGTGGAGTTGGGGGTGCTGGAGGAGGAGGCGCTGCTCCGCCACCGTTGCCGCCTGTAGCTGGTGGCCTAACCACAAGTGCGGTTGTGGCACTGCGTAGTGCAGCATATGCTGCGTCTACTTGCGCTTGAGTTGAGGCAGCATTTGCTAATACAGCCTGTGCTGCTGCTCTTGCTTCGTTAAATGGGTTAAAGGTTGCAACTGTGTATCTGGCAGCTTGTCTGGTTGCGGTGTATTGGACAAGTGCACTAAGCTCCGCAGTGTTTACTGGCGGGGGTGCTGGTGCAACAGGTGTTGCTGCAACCGTTGCTACAGGTCCGGCTCCGATATCGTTGACGGCTCTGACGCTAATAGTGTGAGCTACGCCGTTTGTCAAACCATCGAATGTGAAATAAGTTACGGTGCTTGGAAGGTCATGCCATGTAATGCCATCAATGGAGATTTGATACAATGTGACTGGTTCACCGCCGTCTGTTAGAGGTGCCTGCCAAGTAACAGCTATGCTGCCGTCGCCGGCTGTTGCTTGTAAGAGTTGCGGTGCTGATGGAGCGGTGTGTCCTGGATCTGGTATGGCAGTTACTGATGCTGCCGGGCCAGGTCCTGCTGCGTTGACGGCTACGAGGCTTATAGTATACTCATCGCCATTTGTAAGGCCGGTGAATATAAAGGTTCTATCGCTTGGAATTGTAGCCCACCACACATCGTTAAGGAATAGCTGGTAGTAGAGTACTGGGGTTCCACCATCAGTTTCAGGTGCTTGCCAGCTTATTGTCAAAGTTTCATCGCCCGGTGTGACTACTAGGTTTTGCGGGATTTCTGGAACAGTCGCAACTGTGAGCGTGAGTGTAAACTCAGTAGAAACAGCAACGCCCGTAGCTCTTACTGTGAGTGTGTATTCACCTATTGTTGCAGGTGTTCCTGATAGGATTCCGTTTAGGAATGTCATTCCTTCCGGAATAAGTCCATCTACTATTTCCCATGCAGTAACTTCATCTGATGATGTAAACTCAAACTCAAAGTGAGCACTAGTCATAGCGAGTAGTTCATAGGGGTTATCGGCATCCGGAGCCGTAAGAACCACAGGGAATGGGTTTGGTGGTGAATCAGACCAATGGGTAGCGTGATCTGGGTTTACTATTGCCATCATGCTGATTTCAAAGACTTCACCCGGTGCGCCCACTAGTCCTAGTGTTCTCAAGTCGAATGTCCTTGCAGCGATTGGAACTTGTGTGCCCGGTTCAAAGTCTTCAAGACCATAAACAGGAAGTCCGTTTACGAGCAGCCTGTATGAGCTGGAGGCTAGGGCTGCGTTGCCGCCGGCATTGTTACCGCCGAGAACATTGTGGAATGAGCGTGTGCGGTACCAGTTGAGTGTAAAGCCGTCTGCTTGAATGTCAACGAAAGGCGGGTACATCGGGGTCTCACCAGCCACATCAATGACAAAATGCTTAAAGTCGCCGCCGAACATATC
>WQRL01000167.1 GCA_009786775.1 Oscillospiraceae bacterium | reverse complement strand
TCAAAAATGGTTGCTTTGACACAAGTGGTTCCCAGGTCAAGCCCGATTATATACCTCATACCCCAGACCTCCTACAGATAATATTAGCAAACCACAAGTTTTAACTCTTTGCCTAAAAACTTGTTGACGACATTTCTGGCGCAAACCATACTCATCTCAGAAATGACTTCCTGTGAATATATACCCATGTGTGGAGTAATTGTTACATTATCCAAGGTAAGCAACGGATTGTCCATATTGACCGGCTCGTTTACTGTTACATCAAGGCCTGCTCCAAAGAGATGGCCCTCCTTCATACACTTATACAAGCCCGCCTCATCAATGATGCCGCCACGTCCAAGGTTTATAATAACTGCATCTTTTTTCATCGCGAAAATTGTATGCTCGTTAAACATACCCTTAGTTTCCGAAGTGAGGGGTGCATGTATTGACACGACATCAGAACATGCGACAAGCTCTTCAAAATCACATAATCTCACATAAGAAGAAAACTCAGCAGCTACCTCACCGGCATATGGGTCAAAGGCCAAAACTTCCATTGAAAAGCCCCCTGCACGACGGGCAACAGCCTGTGCAATAGCCCCAAAACCGACAAGGCCCAGAGTTTTTTTCCAAACATCGTGCCCTGTTATAACCTTGTAAGTACCTTTATGAACTTGTGAATTTGCACGGCTTATTCCACGCCGGGCATCTAAGATAAGGCCGAACGCCAAATCCGCAACAGCATTTGCATTTACGCCCGCTGTACTGGTCACGGAGATTCCACGTTTCTTTGCGGTTTCTAAGCACACATTGTCAACACCCGCCCCATATCTTGCTATAATCTTTAAGTTCTTACAAGCCTTAATAAGCTCAGCATCCAGTTTGCCCGTACCTGCAATAATTGCATCAGCATCATTCATTATCTCAAAAACCTTCTCACGGTCAAGACCGTTTTCAAGAAACTCACACAAAAATCCTTCCGACTCAAGCAGCTCAAAAGGTTCATTACTGACGCTTCCAAACGACCGGGAAGTTATAACGACTTTCTTCATTAATTAAAACCTTCCTTTTTGCCATTTCTTCATATTCGCCGTTTACGAGAGATTCCGCAGGTACCCGATTACTGCCTTGATAGCCGGGTGGTTTATGCTCAACAACGAATAAGACCTTACTGTATTATAATACCGTACCGGCCCACGGTCAATATATCTGAAAGTGGAATATATGGAAATGTCTTTATACTTTACAGAAAGGCTATAGTACAGCAAAAGGAACTCAAGCATTTGCTAATGCTTGGGTTCCTTTTTGCTGTGAAAGGCAAAACTTTTTAGGCTATGATACTGCTTTGCAAGTTTTTACGTAATTACTTCTTTTGCTTGGGATCAAGCGCATCGCGCAAGCCGTCGCCAAGCAGGTTGAATGCCAGAACAGTAACCATTATGAATATTCCTGGGAATGTGGTTAGCCAAGGTGCATTTCGGATAAACTCTCTGCCGCCTGAAATCAGCGCACCCCATTCCGGATGAGGAACCGGAACGCCGAAGCCGAGGAAGGACAGTGAAGCCGCTACGATTATTGTGATACCAAGGCTTGTTGTGAAAGTAACAATAATCGGAGCCAGGCCGTTTGAGAGAACCTGAGTAAACATGATTCGGAAATCAGAAAGTCCTATGGCTTTCGCAGCTTCAACATATTCTTGTCCCCTAATTGACAATATTGAAGCCCTGGTGATTCTAATGTATATTGGAATACCGGTAACGGCAACCGCTACGATTAGATTCGGGAAACTTTGCCCCAGCACCGTCACTATTACCATTCCGAGAAGTATCCCGGGGATTGAGGCAAGTATGTCTGAAAATCTCATGATTATCTCATCTATAATCTTACCGTAATATCCTGCGAGTGTTCCTAGGAAGATGCCGATTACCGCTTGCAAAATTGTGGCGCCAAAGCCGATGCCCAGCGAGTATCTCGTACCAAAAACTACACGCAGGAACTGGTCACGCCCCAAGCCGTCGCTGCCGAACCAGAACTGGCTGCCGGGCGGTGTAAATCTGGCGGCTACATTTGGCTCTATAATCGCATCAAAACTTATAAACAGTGAGAATATGAGCAGGCCAAGGAGCACACCTACTATTGAGAGTCCTGCCATTGCGCCTTTGTTTCTTCTCAGGCTGCGGAATATTTCAGCGGCGCGGCTGCGCTTGTGATATCTTCCGGGCATAAATTCGCCCGATACAGTGGCAGGAACATCGGCGTCGTCCAAATCCATTTCCGCTTTTTTCAAGTCAATTGTGCGTGTTGCAAATGACTTTGTAATTACATCGGCGGCACTTGGCTTGGCTTTGGGCGCAGCTTCGTCTGCTTCGTTTTCGTAAATGCTGCCAGATGCGGAACCGGCAGCATGACTGACTGCCGCAGGGCTTACAGTGGCTGTGGCCGCCCCTTTGTTGCCGGAGCCTGCTAAGGCCGCAGCAACGCTGGGGTTGCTTACATTAAGCGCAGGCTTTGTGGGCGGGCCTGCTTTCTTCTTCTTCGTGCCGATATACTGCGCTTTAATCCTCGGGTCGACAAAGGCGTATAAAACGTCTACAGCGAGTTGTATTAAAACGTATATAATCGTAGTCATAATGACAGCGCCTGTGACGGTGGTAACGTCGCGGGCATTAACTGCCTCAACAGTCATGCGCCCGATACCGGGCCATGCAAATACGGACTCAACAACAGCGGAACCGGCAAGTGAAGCACTTAGCGATGTTCCTATAGTCGTAACTATTGGAATCCATGCATTCCCAAGTGCATGCTGCCTTATAACCGACTTTTCTGGAACGCCCTTGGCTCTGGCTGTGCGCAGATAGTCAGACTTCAAAACCTCAAGCATGCTTGAGCGGGTCTGCCTTGTCGAAAGAGCCATGAGCATCATGCCGCTACAGACGGCAGGCAGCACGAAGCTGCGGAATCCGTGTCTAGCACCGCCGGCAGGGAACCAGCCCAAATGCTGTGAAAATAGCAAAATCAGCAAAATCCCCAGCCAGAACCCAGGCATGGACATGCCTATCAGGGTGAAGGTAGTTGTAACATTATCAGTGAGTTTGCCTGCGCGTTTGGCTGCACGGATACCCATGGGGATGGATATACCCGCACCAATTATTAGCCCGCCGAGCGCTAGGACAAGAGTATATGGAAGCCTTGTTGTAAAAAGATTCCATACGTCAATTCCAGTAACATCCGACACGCCTAAATCGCCTTGAAGAAGGTTTAACATATAGATTCCATACCTAAAGAATACACTTCTGTCAAGGTGAAATTGTTCTCTGAGTGCTTGAATGTCCTCAAGTGAAAGTTCTGCACCGCCGGCAAGCATCGTTTCAATCGGGTCACCAGGTGCAAGATCCATGAGTGTGAAAACCAGGAAAGATACTGCGATAATAACGGGAATGAGCAACAATATGCGCTTTAATATGTAGCGAATCAAAGTCTTGACCTCCCAAATTCACCCGGCCGGGCACCGCAGCAAATGATGTTTACGGTACCTCCTTACGCAGCATGCCGGGGCACTAATGGCCCCGGCATGCTGTAGCAAGCGTTCAGGCGTTTTTAATAACCTTTTACTAAACTAATTTACATCGGTGCTATGTCAAGGTCAATGAAAAGACCTCTCATGTTGTAACGCAGTGAGTCATGGCTGAGCTGTAACCCGCCGAGGCCGTTTATTGCGGCCACACCGTTTAGGCGCCAGAAAAGATTGATGTATGGCGGATCTGCTGCGATGTATTCTTGAAGTTCTGTCAGAAGTTCCCTTCTTACATTTGAATCTGTTTCAACACGGACTCTTGTGATGATGTCCGAAATAAACGGATTGTTGAAGTTTGTTCTGTTGTTGCCGGTGCCGGGGTAGTATACATTCCATACTGAGCCGATTGGGCTAAGCGTGAAGGATGCTGCGAAAACGTGCATCTGGCTGGGGTTGTCGCCGAATCTGACATGGGCGAGGAAGCTCGGTGTATCCATGGAGTTAACTGATGTCTCCAGGCCAATTTGACGCAGTTGGTGCTGGATTATTTCGGCAGCTCTGATGTTTGTAGCAACAGTTGCTGAAATTTCAACCACTTCGCCGGCATATATTGATGCTTCAAGGTACTGCCTTGCAAGATCAGGATTAAATTCCCATCTTGGAATAGTTTCAACACGGTAAGGAGTTGACGGTCCCCAGACGTTTCCGTCTTGAGGAGCAACTGCCCATTCACCTGCTGCAACCATGGCGATTTCTTCAAGGTTCACAGCGTGGAAAACAGCTCTTCTAAAGTTGGGGTCTGCCATTAGCGGATCTGCCATGTTAAAGCCTATTACGTTAGGTGCGTTAAACATAGCTTGGATTATTTGGAAATCAGGGTCGTGCGCCAGAACATATGTGAGATCTTCAGGGCTGATGCTAAAGCACAGATGGCTCTCACGGTTTTGGAGCATTACAAGGCGTGTTGCAACTTCAGGCACGAAGCGCAGTGTTATGAAGCGTGACGGAGGAGCTTCGCCCCAGAAATCGTCAAAACGCTCAACTGTCACAAAGTCATTTGTCGAAAAGTTCACGATTTGGAACGGCCCTGTGCCAATCCATGAACCTTCTTCAGGATCTGCTCTAAAAGCGGCTTCATTGATGATGCCTGCAGGCGGGGATGAGATATCAAACAGGAAGTCAACGTGAACATCTCTGAGTGTGATTTCAATTGTGAAATCATCTGGAATGTTGTAGGATTCTACAATCGCCCATCTGTCACCGCCGATTGTGCCGAGCGATTCCTGAGCAATTCTGATTGTGCCTGCGACATGTTCTGCTGTAAAGCGGTCGCCATTATGGAACACTACATCATCACGGAGATTAAATATCCAGAGAATATAATCATCGGTGTGCCAATCTGTCGCAAGCATCGGCCCGTATGCGCCGCCGCCGATGTCTTCAATTAGCCTGTCATAAATGAGTGTATATGTCCATTGGGTTGAGGATGTGTTGCCGGCCGGAATAAAGGGGTTGACAGCCGCTATGAGGGTGTTATCAACGATAACATCGACATGCTCTGCTAGGTTGACCACATCTTCTTCAATCGGGGCTAAGATGGGTGTGTCTCCTGCACCGGGAACGACGGGCAGTGGAGCTGGGGTCACAGGGGCAACGGGGGCTTGGGGTTCGGCGGGGGCGGTTGCAGGAGCCTCGGTTGCGGGAGTCGTAGCCGG
>WQRL01000166.1 GCA_009786775.1 Oscillospiraceae bacterium | reverse complement strand
GGGCTGCTTTGCAGCTGAGATAATGGGTATGACCTAAAATATTCGAATCTTTGCTTAACGGAAGATGGATTAACCTTCATGCGTTTTGCGTGGTAAAAAAATAATGACCTCTTGCTTTTTTGGCGTAAATTATGTACAATGTGTAAATAAGATATGAACCAATAAATTTTTGAGGTGAGCGAAATGTCAAAAAAGGTACTAATTGTCGAAGATGATGACAACATCGCGGAGCTGCTGCGGCTATATTTGGAAAAAGACGGATTCGCTGTCTCCATAGCTGAGAACGGAGCCGTGGGAGTGGCCGAGTTTGAGAGTTTTCAGCCCGATTTAATACTGCTTGATATTATGTTGCCTGTAATGGACGGATGGGGCGTGTGCAGGGAAATACGCGCAGTGTCCAATGTGCCGATCATCATGCTCACTGCAAAAGGTGAAACTCTTGATAAGGTGACAGGCCTGGAGATGGGTGCCGATGATTACATAGTAAAGCCTTTTGAAGTGGGGGAACTTATTGCCCGGGTGCACGCCGTTATGAGAAGATTTGACACGGCTGAAACCGTAGAAGTTAAGCGGCTGACCTTTGAAAACCTAATAATTGATATGGATTCTTTTGAGCTATATGTCAACGGCAAGCGCATAGATGCCCCGCCCAAGGAAATGGAACTGCTGTTTCATCTGGCATCTTCGCCCAATAGGGTATATACGAGAAATCAGCTTTTGGACGAAGTCTGGGGCTTTGACTACTTCGGCGATTCACGCACAGTCGATGTGCATATAAAGCGCTTGCGCGAGAAACTGGAAAACGTCAGCGAAAAGTGGTCTTTGAAAACTGTGTGGGGTGTTGGCTATAAGTTTGAATGCGCTGAGTAGCCCAAGCCGAGATGAAACATAGCCTGTATTTTCGGAATTTTATTGCAGTTTCCATAATAGTGTTTATAAGTTTCTCGCTGCTAGGGGGGCTTTCGTCAGCGTGGACCTACAGGAGAGCCATGGCTGAGAAGAGGGCTATGATGACTCAGGTTCACATGGAAACCGCCAGGTACTTGTATGTGCAGCACAGCTATTACGGCGTGCAGATAGGTGACCTGGGCCTTAGCATGTGGCTTGCCTTTACCTCAGGTGTAACAGAATTTGACCTCCTCATCGCGAATGCGGGCGGGGAGGTCGTGGCATGCTCAAATAGGGATTTAAGGCTCCTGGGCCTCCGCGTCCCTGAAGAGATGCTCGGGGCGGCAGATGGGTATATTGTGAGAATGGATGCAGCAGGGGATATATTTAGGGAGCCGCGTAAAATTGTAGGGGCACCGCTGGTTCAGCTTGAAGGCGGTGAAACGGTTATATTCGGATATCTGTTCGTACTTAGCGATATGTCGGCGTTTCATGAGGAATGGCGGACTTTTTCAGGGGTGTTTATTTTAATTGCCCTTGGGGTGATGGCACTGGCTTTTGTAATATCTTTTTTCGCCACCAGGAAACTGACCCAGCCTCTTAATGAAATAGCAGGGGCGGCCAGGAGGTTTGCAAGGGGCGACTTTTCTGTACGGGTTGACGATACGGGGAGGTATGACGAAATTGGGGAGCTCACCCAGTCTTTTAACGCCATGGCGGATACACTGGAAGGTTCGGAGGAATTTAGGCGTGAGTTTATAGCCAATATTTCCCATGAGCTAAAAACCCCCATGACTGTCATAACCGGCTTTGCCGAAGGGCTTCTGGATGGCACCATTCCCCCTGAGAACGAGAAGAAGTATCTCAATATAATCGCGTCAGAGTCCCGCAGGCTCTCAAGGCTTTCGATAAGTATGCTGGAAATGTCCTCACTCCACTCAGCTTCCCTAGAGCCCAAGAACATAGGCAGCTTTGATGTTTCGGAAGTTATAAGGCTGGCTCTGCTCAGCTTGGGTACAAAAATCACCGGCAAGCAGCTTGATATTGAAGCAAATCTTCCGGAAGAGCCAATCATGACCCTCGGTGACAGCGATGCGATTACGCAGGTTGTATATAACCTAGTTGACAATGCAATAAAGTTCTCAAGACAGGGGGGCACTTTGGAAATCGACCTGTGGAAACAAGGGGCCTTGGCCTATGTTTCCGTTGAAAATCAAGGTGAAACCATCAGTGAAGAGGACTTGCCGCACATATTTGACCGCTTTCACAAAGCTGACAAGGCCAGAAGTGCAGACAAAAGCGGTGTCGGATTGGGGCTATATATAGTCAAGACCATACTCGACAATCACAACCAGGATATTTTCGTCGAAAGCCACGACGGCAATACAAAGTTTATATTTTCATTATCAATTAAATAAAACCAAGTGGTGAGTAACGCCTGGGCTTTTGGGTGTTACGTGCAGCAAGGGGGCTGCCGCATATTTTGCGACAGGCCTTTTTGCATAGGGTTTGAAGGTGGCATATGGGATATTCTCTTTTCGGCTTAGTTTCAAATTATGCTTCAATATCTATAATCGGAATGTGCAAGAATGCGGGCAAAACAACTGTGCTAAACAATCTTATCTCAGGCCATGCTGCGGATGGCCCTGAGGGCGGGGTGCTGGCTTTGACCTCCATTGGCAGGGACGGAGAGAGCACTGACCTTGTGACAGGCACGGAGAAACCTGGGATATACATAAGGGCGGGCAGTCTTTTTGCCACGGCGGAGAAGCTCTTAAAGTACTCGGATGTAACTAGGGAAATTCTGGATACAACAGGGATTTCAACTCCTTTGGGTGAAGTTGCAATTGTGCGGGCTCTAAGCGACGGAAATGTCCAGTTGGCAGGGCCGTCAATAGTAGCTCAGCTTGTGGAGATATCCCGGGCATTTCGCGGATATGGTGCCGGCAAAGTGATTATTGACGGAGCCGTAGGGCGAAAATCCCTATGTTCAAAATCATTGGCAGAAGTGACGATACTGTGTACAGGAGCTTCGCTAAACCTGAATATGGCTGAAACGGTGGCTGAAACGGCGCATGTTTGCAGCCTGCTGATGACACAGGAAGCACCTGAATTTGCTAAGATGATATCCCCTGTTAAAGGCCACGGTAAATTCATTATTCTTGCAGACGAAGCAAAGGCGCTTGGAGAAGGTGCCGGCCTAGTTGCGGAAATAAATTCTACCCCCCAGCCACAAGGGCTGTATATAGGCGGTGCGCTCACGGACAACATGCTGGCCCCGCTTATCAGAAGCGGCTTGCCCAAAGGCTTCATTATTGCGGTGGAAGACGCGAGCAAACTTCTAATCGGCGCAGATTCCATGCGCCGGTTAACAGCCGCAGGCTGTGTGCTTAGGGTTCTTAATGCAATTAACTTAGCAGCCATAGCCATAAATCCATTTTCAACTTACGGACACCATTACGTCGGGGAAGTGTTCAAACAAAAAATGCAAAGCGCCGTCCCTGTGCCTGTTATCAATGTGAAAGATTGAACAAATGGAGGTAAACATGCTAGACCACGGACAAAAAGACCGTATAGGCTTTACATATGTAATGAGCCTTATTGAGCCTGCAAGCCCATTCGGGCGGGAGGCTCTGCGCAGCATGAAGCCCTATGCGGCAGGGCAGGAAAATGTGCTAAATCAAGAGCTTCAAAACATAGCCAAAACAATAGAGCTGCTGGATGCTTTAGGTTCTCAGTACACAGCCCTTGAGCAGATTTTTAGCCAAACGAAAGACATACGCGCCTCAATTGGGCGCATAGGCAGTGACCTCAGTGAAGTTGATATGTTTGAGCTAAAACGGTTCGTACTGCATCTGGAACAAATTTCGCCGTTATTTAGCGAAATCAATGATGTAGCTAACTACAAGGGGCTTAAAATACAAGACACGGACCCGGCTCTGAGCCTGCTGGATCCCGGCGGCAGCAAAGTAGCGGTTTTTCATATAAGCAGCGCTTTCTCCCCCGCCCTTGCAGACATACGCAGTGAAAAAAAGGCTGTGGAGCTTGAGCTTCGCGATATCAAAGGCGAAGAGGCGCAGGCCGTGCTCACGGCAAGGCGCGCATCGCTGGCAGAGCGTGAGCAAGAAGAGGAGCTGAAAGTCCTGCGATGGATTTCAGAAAAACTAATACCCTGCCGCGAAGCCTTACTACATAACGCCACAGTAATAGGGGAACTGGACTTGACTATCCAAAAGGCGAAGCTCGCTACTGCGCATAAGGCCTGTATGCCGGAGCCCGGCGGGAGCTTAATCCGCTTTGCCCATATGTCAAGCCCTCATATGGAGAGCATTTTAGTTGAGCACGGCAGAAGATTCACCCCGCTGTCAATGGAGATAAATGCAGGTGCAACCGTAATCACCGGTGCGAATATGGGCGGCAAGAGTGTGGCTCTAAAGACTCTGGCACTAAATGTCATGCTGATTCATTACGGCTTTTTCCCTTTTGCGGAGCAGGCTCAGTGTCCGCTTCTTGACGGTATGCACTTGGTTTCTGATGACTTAGAAGCAGCGGACAGAGGTTTATCCAGCTTCGGAGGCGAAATTGTGAAGCTACAGGAGATTTTAAGCGATGTTGAAACAGGAAAAACGCTTGTTCTTCTCGATGAATTTGCAAGAGGGACAAACCCCTCAGAGGGTGGCAAGATTGCCCGTGGGGTATGCGCATATCTCAGCAAACATAGTGCGTTTGCTGTAATGACTACTCATTATGAAGGTGTTTCTGCCCTGGCGGGAGCTCACTATCAAGTGGCTGGCCTGCGTAAAATGCACATGGATCAAGCGGTGGCGGAGAAAATGGAAGCGGTGTCCATAGAGGAGAGGGTTTCAATGATAGCGGGCTACATGGATTATGGGCTTTTGCGTGTGTGTACAGGTGAAAAGTTGCCGGAAGATGCTATAAACATATGCAGGTTGCTTGGGTTAAAGAAGGAAATAATTGACTATAGTATAGGCGTGAGTCCAGAGTGAGAAATTGCCAAAACCATCCGCCGGGCATGGGCAGGTGCTCTGTGAAAAAGTGTGACGGCCTCCGTCAGTCACGTCTGCCTTGGTGAAGGCTTGGGATCCTGGATGAAATTTGTGTTCCAGGACTGCGGCCGTCCCGCTTTCCCCCAGAGCACCCGCCCGTGTCCGGCTGGTCTGTACCGCAGCCATCCGCCGGACATGGGCAGGTGCTCTGTGAAAAAGTGTGACGGCCGCAGTCAGTCACGCCCACCCTGGTGTAGGCTTGGGATCCTGGGTGAAATTTGTGTTCCAGGACTGCGGCCGTCCCGCTTTCCCCCAGAG
>WQRL01000165.1 GCA_009786775.1 Oscillospiraceae bacterium | reverse complement strand
ACTAGCGCCGTTAAGTTTTAGACATCAACAACCCTTTCATCCACCACATACCCGCACCCGCCGACACTGACACCTTCTATATCTTCCCCGGCAGTATTCAGCCGCACAGTTATTTCGCTGGGGCTGCCCAAACTGTACCCCTGCTCGAATACATACTCGCTTTGGCGCAGGACATTGTTCTTCCAGAGATAGCACGCCAAAACGCAGTTGCTTGTGCCTGTTGCACTCTCCTCAGGTATATCGTAGAGCGGAGCAAAATTACGGCAAACGATACGCCCGCCTTCAAGAGCGAAAGCGTGGATGCCCACGGCGCCGAACCTCCGGCTGACTTCAGAAATGGCCTCAAAATCAGGCTCCATGGCATCCAAAGCAGCTAAGCTCTTGACGGGCAGCATTATATCACGAAGGCCTGTCGAGCCAATCTCTATGGGAAGCACATCGCTTGTCACATCAGAACTAAAGCAGCCCATAACATCGGATTTCGTCAAGACCTCATAAAACTCAGGGCTGTTTTGCTCCATAAAAACACTGGTGCCATCCAGGCTTATACCTAGGATGCCGCTCTTAGTTTCAATGGAATACTTTTTTTTGAGCGTCAGCTTGTCCTGCATTACCACAAATGCGGCAATAGTCGCATGGCCGCACAGCGGCACCTCCTCCGCAGGAGTGAAATACTCCAGCTTGAAAAGCTCTTTTTCGCCTCCAGAGATATACACGGTTTCAGAAAGCCCCAGCTCTTTGGCAATGGCTTGTTTCTGCTGCGCATTTAACCCTTCTCCGTATAGGCACACTCCTGCAAGGTTGCCACCTTTGTTATCCTTGCTAAATGCGCTTGCAATGAATATTTTCATTATATTGCACTCCTTGCTTTTGATATTGCTGTAAAAAGTCAGCTCGTCACAGCACCCGTGTCCAACGGATGGTTTATAAAAGGGGGGGACTAGCAGCCCACACCGTGCCGCTCGTATTACAAATCCTGCCAGCCTTGCGGCAGAGATAAAATAGGTGTATAATAAGGCTTGGTAAGAGGGAGGTAAGTCATGGGTGAGAGCGAGAAAAAAGAAAGAGAAAAATGGGACTTTTCAGACTATGCGTTTACGGTAACAGCGGTTATTGTCGGTGTGCTGCTGTTGGGGCCCCAGCTACTAGAAACATTGTTTGGCATAGGCACTGATGGTCAGTATATCGGCGACGCTGCTGCGGATTTTGCTGAAAGAATAGAGGCGGGACAGGGCGTTAATATAAGGGATTTCAATGAAATGAGGATGCTCTCGCCGCTTCTTTTTATGGTGACTGCCAGCATAGTTTTTATAAAAGATGCCGTAGATGCCAGGCGGGGGAATGTCTACATAGGCAAATTATTTACATACGATTTTGAGAGCCTGCTTGAGGACGCTATCTACATGGCGATAAGCACTGCGATGGTACTGTATTCAGCGATTAGCGGGAGTATGTACATCTCATGGCTTGCAGGGCCTATAACCTGGCTCCTCTATGTGTTTGTCATGCCCCTTCTTAAAAAAAGGGATGATAGTCAGCCGCGGGCTGCGCTGCCGGGATTTCTGCTTGCAGTTTTTGCAGCGGGGGTAATACTTGAGGCAATAACTCAGCAGTGGATCGCGTTTCCGCTGGTGTGGGTTATTATTTGTGCATTTAAGGCTATCGGCACTATTAGGCACAGTGAGCGTACCCTAAACGACATCTATGATATTCTGTATTACATTTCGTCTGTAATCCTCATCTTAGTTGGCATGATTTTGGACTTCTGGGTTACATCGTGGCTTGCGTTGCCTGTGGCGGCGTTTATTTGCTGGATTATTCAAATGTTCAAAAACCGCAAAGACAAAAAGCAGGGAATAAAACCGTAGGGGAGGGTGTGCTGCCCCGATTATACTACAGCATGTGAGATGGCACAAGGAATAAGGCCGCAGGCGGTTAAAAACATTTTAAGGGGGTGGGGAAAATAGAAAAGAAGGATTCGGTGCCGGGATGCGGCATATCTGGTGACGCAGTTTCTGAGGCAGAAAGTGCAGAGGTGATGCTCGTGACCGTGGATATGATGGTTAAAACATTGCTGGATTCCGCACCGTTATACGTGGAAATTTGGGAATATAAAGATGGCGAATTTAGATTTATGGATTGCAACGAACGCGCGGTGGCTGTGTTTGGTGTGGAATCCAAACAGGAAATTATGGATTTAACCTTTGTAGACAGGCCTGAATTTCAGCCTGGTGGCAGAGATTCTACAGAAATGATATACACCACGTTGAGCCAGGTGCTCAAGTACGGTCACGGCAAAGCTGAATTTACGCTTATGAACGTGGCGGGTGAGGAAATGCCTTTCGAGTTTACATATACGCGCATTTTGACTTCAGACAGGCAAATTATTGTGTGTTACGGCTACGACCTGCGTGAAGCGATTGCCGCTCGGGAAGAAGCACTGGAAGCGGAGGCGCAGCGTGTTGCCGCTGAAATTGCCGCTCATGAGCAAATAAGCAAGAATATAAGGGCAATGGCTAATGCCGCGCCAATGTATGCGTGTGTATACGATTCGGATTACAATCTTATTGACTTTAACAAACCCACGCCAGGATTGTTCGGTGTTAGCAGCGAAGAAGAATTTTTCAAGGAAGTGCAAAAGGGTCTTTTCCGCTTCTCTCCGGAGTATCAGCCTTGCGGAATATCTTCGAAAGAGAAATTCCATCAAATTTTTGCCCAAGCTAAACTGGAGGGGCAGACACGGTTTGAGTGGATGTACCTTACAATAGACGGTGCAGAGCTGCCGACTGAGATTACGCTTGTGAAGATTGACCTTTCGGATTCAGTTGTGTTTGTGGAATACATTCAAGATTTGCGCCCTATAAGGGAGGCTGAGGCCAGGCGGATTGCTGACGAAATTGCCACTATTGAACGTGAAAAGCAATATAAGGAAAACATACTTGCCACAATTTCCCACGAGATGCGCACCCCGCTTGCTGTAATGTCTGTTTATGCGCAAATGGCGGTGCAGCAGATTAAAAGCGGAGAGATAACTGATGAAGCGCTGGATGCGCTCAATACAATAAGCGATGAGGCACACCGTCTGGCGGGTCTTGCAAATTCTGCGCTGGATATGTTTACAAAGAAAGAGCGTGACGACACAAAAGCGGATGTGGATATCGGGGAAATGGCTGTGCGGCTTACAAATATGCTCACATCCACAGCCGCAAAGCGCAATACGGAGATTCTGCTCAGGCTGCCCAGCGGGCTGCCGCCTGTATGGGGCGTAGCCGACCAGTTGACAAGGGTGTTTTGGAATGTTTTCGACAATGCTTTAAGGCATACTAAAAACGGAAACATAACTGTTAGCGCGAAGGTGGAGGAAGGTGACACCCGCTTTATTCACATAACAGTGGCAGATACGGGAGAGGGCATGGCGGCGGATAATCTGCCAAGGGCTTTTGAGAGCGGCTTTACAAGCGGCGAGGGCGCAGGGCTCGGGCTTGCTTTCTGCAAAGAAATTATTGAGGCCCACGGCGGCGGGATGAAAATAGAAACCGCAGAGGGCGAGGGGTTTGCTGTAACATTTAGCTTGCCTGAATATTGTGAGGCGAAGGCAGTGCGCTTTGTGGAAAAATGAGTTGGAGGGAAAACTGACATGGACTCTGTTGGGGTAATATTGCTTGTTGAGGACAACAAAAAAATTCTTGAAGCCAACCGCTGGATTTTGGAGCAGCGGGGTCACAGGGTTCTTTGCGCTGAAACACTGGCAGAGGCGAGGGCATTCTTTTTAGTGGAGTCCCCTGATGTGGCGGTTTTGGACATAATGCTGCCGGACGGCGACGGAATTAGTTTTTTGAAAGAACTGCGGGCCACTTATAGTATTCCTGTTTTGTTTCTAACCAGCATGGTGGAGCAGGAGGATATAATAAAGGGGCTGCGCGCAGGGAGTAATGACTATATAACCAAGCCTTATAAAATTGATGAGTTTTGCGCCCGCGTGGAGGCGGCTCTTAAGTGGGAGCAGTCAAGGCGTGAGCAGTTGCCCAGGAAAATAGTCAAGGGGCCGTTTGCACTCGATTTATTGTCAAATCAGGCCACTTTGAACGGGCATATGCTTGATTTGACAGCCACAGAGTTTAAGCTGCTCTACCTGTGCATACAAAATGAAGGCAAGATTATGGACTTTGATCATATTTACGAAAGCATTTGGCAGCGCCCCATGGGGGATGACAGAAATGCAGTCCAAGCGGCTGTGAAGCGTTTCCGCCAAAAAATGGAACCGGCGGGGTATGACATCTACGCAGTGCGCGGCAAGGGTTATATTTTCGAAAAGGCATAGTGGGATGGGCAAGCGCAAAAGCAAGCGCAAGCGGAAACGCGAAACGAACAAAATTGTCAGCATTGTAGCTATGCTGTCAGTTTCAGTTTTTGGGTTCTAACATCGTCTATAATAGGGCGGATGTCATTTGCATTGCAAAGGCATCCGCTTTTTAGCGGGCATGAAACGGGACATCGGTGGAAGGAGGGGAAGCAGGTATGACATGGGAACTTTCGAGTGGGGATGCGCTGCCTACAAAAATCATAAAGGGGCCATTTTCATTAGATTTACTGTCAAATCAAGCGCTCCTGAGAGGCAATGTACTGGAACTTACGAATAAGGAACTGAAATTACTGTACCTGTGCATACAGAACGAAGGCAAGATTATTGACTATGAAACCATTGCGGAAAGCGTATGGCAACGGCCTATGGGGGATAACATGAGCGTTGTTCAGGCGGCTGTCAAGCGGTTTCGTCAAAAAATAAACACTGCCGGGTATGATATTTGCGCCGTGCGCGGAAAGGGATATCTTTTTTCAGAGAGGAAGTCATGACGGAGAGGTGAAGCTGACAATTTTGTCAGCTTCGAGCCCTCGTTGTCAGCTTCGAAATAAATATGTCAGATTCGCGTTTTGCCGTTTTTAGCCGCTATAATATACCCTGTAAATGAAATAAAAAATTGGAGGAAAAAATGAAAAACTGGAAGACAAAAGGAATGTATTTACTGACAGTCATCGTGATGGCAGCCATGCTGCTGACATTGGTTGGCTGTGGCGACACACCCACACCGCAGCCCGAGCCTGCACCGGTAGAGGATGCAGCACCAGTGGCGGAACCGGCAACCGAAGAACCACAAGAGCCTGCCGAGGAGCCTCAGGAACCCGAAGCAGACGAGCCTGAAGAGCCTGTAGTAGATGAAGA
>WQRL01000164.1 GCA_009786775.1 Oscillospiraceae bacterium | reverse complement strand
TAAGGAAGTTCAAACTTTCTGAAAAAAAGAAAATCAAGGCATTTTCTCGCGGCATGACAATGAAGCTGGCTGTAGCTGTTGCGCTCTCCCACCACCCTAGGCTGCTGATTCTCGACGAGGCCACAAGCGGCCTTGACCCCATCGTGCGGGACGATATCCTGGATGTATTTCTGGACTTTGTGCAAGATGAAAATAACTCCATCCTCTTCTCATCTCACATTACATCAGACCTTGAGAAGGTGGCGGACTATATAACATTTATCCACGATGGCAAAATTATTTTCAGCGAAGCGAAGGATAAACTAATCTATAATTATGGAATTATGCGCTGTAAGGCGGCACAGTTTGAGCTGGTTGATAAAAGCGATATTTTGGCGTTCCGGAAGCACGATTATCAGATTGATGTGCTTGTTTCCGACAGGCAGGCCGCTGAGAAGAAGTACCGCGATGTGGCTTTCGACAATATAACCATCGAAGAGATAATGCTCATGCTCATAAAGGGGGAGAGATAATGAAAAGAAATAGCCCGATAAGAGGACTTTTGACGTTCTCGCTTTATGCCTCGCTGGGCAATGCTTCACTCGCCTTGTTAGGCTGCATTGTGCTGGCTATAGTATTTTTGATAACTGACAATATATTATTTTTGAGCTTCCTGAAAATGTGCGGCTTTCTGATCATGCCCATGTATGTGATTCTCTCCTTGGGCGACAAGGAAGGCAGATGGGAGCGTTTCCAGCTCACCATGCCCATCAAAAGGAGCAGCCTGCTCAAGGCGCAATACCTAAGTGTAGTACTGTCTTTAATCGCCCCTGCCATTATTGTGGCAATAACCTTCGGAGTGCGGGCATTTTTGCAAATGGAGGCTCTTGAAGATGATGATGTAATGCATGTTCTCGCGCTGGCTGCCCTCGGCATGCCGTTTTTCATGGCCGGAATATTTTTCCCGCTTTCATCTTCAAAACTAGGAAGAGGCAAGGAAGCCCCTCTTTTAACCATCTGCCAGTTTGCCGCACTTGCAATTCTTCTGATTGCCCCGTGGGCAAGTGAGCAGTTCGGCCTCCCCTTGGCTATCGTTTCGGTAAGCACCATAGCTGTGTCGCTAGTCATTTTTATAGCCTCGTTTTTCGTCACAAGCGCAATTTATTCCAAAATGGATTTCTAAATGCCCCCTCCCCTCGTTTCCAAAATATCCCCCAAATCTTACAGCATAGTAGTTAACAAGGCAGTTAACAAATCTTAGATAAAGGAAAAAATTTCAATGAAGAAATCAGCAGTAACAGGAATTATAGTTTTTGTTTTATGGTTTGCAATATGGACTATAGTCCGCCCCACAGTAGATTACCTTGTGTGGGGAGTCGAGATCAACTGGATGTGGAGCTTGATTACAGGCTCCATAAGCGGAGCAGTTTTCACAGCCATTGTTTTAACCATGCTTCATTTAACCAACAGCAAAATATGCGAGGTGACAGGGAAATAGTGACAAATGTCACTACCGCACCTCTTTTATCCTAGCTATAATGGCATTGTAAAAATTATTAAGGAGATTATTGATGAAAAGATTTATCAAAAAAGCATCTATTGCGGCTTTGGCAGTAGTTATGTTACTCATAACCGCAATCGCCACAACACCAGCCGAAACACAGGCGCACACGCTCTCACCCCAGAACGCATTTCTGAGGCAAGTTTTTGAAGACGCGGGGGCGCGGGTTGACTGGATAGATGGCCGGATTATCGTAACCTTGCAGGGCGGCGAGCAAACTAGCGTGCAGCTCATTTACACGCTCGGAGCAGCATATGCTCAAATAAACTCAACTCAGTTTCAGCTTTCTGCCCCTGTTATAATAGTTGATAGCCGCGCTATGATTTCCGAAGATGATTTGGACATCCTTTTCGCACAACCCCCGGTCCCGTCAACAGATGTGGAGCCCGTGCAAGGGGAATTTGCAGCCACAATAGCCATGACCCAAGGCATGGCAGCCCAGGTTATGGAACAAATGGGCATCGCAGCTATGACTGTGGCTCTCGTAGATGCCGAAACGGGCTTCACTTGGACTCAAGGCTTCGGCCTCGCCGATACCCAAAATAACCGCCCCGCAGATGCAGACACACTATTTCAAATCGGTTCAATTTCAAAGCCTATAACAGCTATGGCTGTGATGCAGCTAGTGGAGCAGGAGTTAATTGACCTTGATAATCCACTCGTTACATACATCCCTGAATTTTCTATACTCCCCAATCCCCGCCATGACGGAAGCTCTGACGATATAACTGTGAGAATGCTCCTTAACAACACCTCAGGTGTCCCCAGCAATTGGATGAGAGGCTTCTACACCTTCGGGTCCGAGCACTATCAAGGAAGCATGAACAACCTTCTCGGCTGGCTTGCCACAAGGGAACTTAGCTTTGTGCCCGGCTCCATGTATGAGTATGCAAACAACAACTGGGCTCTTCTGGGCATCCTTGTAGCCAGAGTTACAGGGCACAGCAACTACTTTGAAGGCTTTGTAGAGTACACTGACGAATATATTTTCGCTCCTTTAGGCATGACTAGATCCAGCTTTGAGCACACTGCCGCAATGACTAATGTTGCTCAGCCTCACATAGCCGCCGGAATGCAGCAGCCCATGCACCTCGTATCATTTCTCAGCGCAGGCAGCGTACAGGCCAGTGCAAATGACATGGCCAGACTGATGCACTTTATCTTAGGCAGTGACGGCGCAGAGCGCATTTTGTCCGAAGAAACTGTAAGCTACATGCTTCAAAATCAAAACGCTAACCTTGCCGGTGCCGCACCCTATGGACTAGGCTTTGCATTTACAAGAAATGCCGACGGCTTTGAAACTGTGGGGCATTCAGGCGGCACAATACATTATTTCTCAAATATGATTTTTAGTGTTGAAAACGGGCTTGGCGTATTTATATCCACAAATTCATCTACGGGTGCTCTAGGCACAGTGCCTGTTTCCGAAGCGATTTTGCAAACAGCCCTCATGGAGAAGACTGGCTCAGTCCCGCTCAGTCCTGAAGAGTCGCCAATCGACCCAGCTGCCGTGCCTGTGGAGCTTTCCGGTGAAGACACCGCTGCACTAGCTAATTTGCTCGGATTGTATTCCTTCGGACCTTTCGGAATGTTTGATCTGACACTTGAGGATGGCGAACTTGTCTGGGTGGATTCGCACGGCGTTCCTGAGCCTCCACTCGTTCCGCTCTCAGACGGCTCTTTCCAAGGCCATACGGGCAGATANTTGTTTATTGCCGACGGGGATAACGTAAGCGTCCTGTATATAATGGAAGCGCTCGGCGGCATTATGGCAAGCAGGATTGATGCAGAAGCTTACTTAGCCCCTGCAAATTCGGCCTCATTAGTTGGCACATATTATTTCGCCCCTGCATTTGCAAATGAAGTTCCCAGCATTACAGCTATTGAGATTTCAACATTCAGGGATATGCTCATTATGACCATGCACTCTCCATCATCCGATCTAATTGCTGAAATGCTTGGTGGCGCGGTGTCCGGTTCCCCGATGCAATACGACAGCGGAGTTTGGTTCGCAACAGCCTTTACAGATGTGGCCACACCGGTTGCATTTTCTACCGATGCTCAAGGTAACAGCGTAATCGACTTCATGGGCGCCCAATATGTGAGAAGATAACAATATTACTCTCTAGACTCTGGATACTCTTGGGCTAAAATTGGCCTGGAGATTTGACTCAAAGGTGTTGCCGGGTTGCACGATGGGCAACCCGGCAACAATTTTGGAAATGTGACACCCCGCTGTCATGTTTTTTATGATACAATGATTACTGCGCACTAATTAAAATTATTTATAAGTAGGAGGCCTAAAGAATGAAAGCATTATCTTACAACGCATTTACTCTGAAAATCATTGCAGTTGTGGCGATGATTATGAACCACATCGCCATTGGGTTGCAGCCTGTTTTGCCCCCTTGGCTCCATCTCGTGTTTTTCGCCGTCGGCGGAGCCACATATGTCATAATGGCATTCTTCGTGGTTGAAGGATATAGGCACACATCTAATTTGGGTAAATATATCGGGCGGTTGCTGATTTTCGGCCTTATTGCACAGGCGTTTCACCCGACAGTTCTGGGCACAACTTCCATGGTGGGCGGTCCGATATTTTTGAATATTATGTTCACTATCACTTTGAGCCTGTTAGTGTTGCTCGCCTATGACAAAATAAAAATCCGCCCGCTATTCTGGCTCTTGTTCTTGGTGGCCTGCGCTGCCGCTATGTTTATGGATTTAATTTTCATGGCTGTGCTCGGAACACTTTTATACCACATAATAAAGAAGGAAAGCCGCAGGCGCACATTGCCCGGAGTTATCACCGGAATATTTTACTTGGTGCTTGGGGCGACAGGGCTATTTGGCGTGCTCTCCATAGAAGCTATGCAAGCGGCAGGAATGTATCAGGAAGCCCAGGTTCTGATTGAACAATTGGGCGGTTACAGCATGATGGCTTACCTGCGGGCCGCACCAACCTTTGCAATCGGCGCATTTTTAGGCGCAATTCTAATACGCAACTTCAACGGCGAACGCGGATTGCGTGCAAAATGGCTGTTTTATGTCGCATACCCCGTACACTTAGCAGTTATCGCCGCAATAATGGTAGCTTTGGGGATATCTGCCTTTAACCTGTTTGGGTTCTTTACGTTTTAACGCTACTGTAGTACTGAGATAGTAATGAGAGATAACATAACTGTCACGAAGATGACCGCCGAGTATGCGCAGCTTGTACCCACATGGATCTACGAGGGCATATACTCCCTATATAACCACGATGAAGATTTTATCGGAGAATGTATGGACGGAAACCATTTTGCTTTCACGGGCCAAGATGGGGAACTCTTAGGATATTTTTGCTTTGGCGCAGAAGCAAGAATTCCGGCAATAGAGGCCGGTGCCTACGATGACGGCTTTCTGGATATAGGCCTGCACATAAAACCTGACCTGTGCGGCAAGAAATTAGGAAGCCTTTTTCTAGGCACTTGCCTTGAATATGCAGCTTCGGAATACTGCACTACCCGGTTCCGCGCAACAATCGCCGATTTTAACAAAAGGTCGCAGGCACTTTTCATAAACCTTGGCTTTCACAAAGAAAAGGAAGTCACCCACGCAGCTACGAACGGAAAGTTTGTGGTTGTAAAGAGAGGTGAGCAGCCTTCGCTATAAGGTGTCCTGCTCTTAGAAGCAGAAGTAGAATTTTGGAGGAATTGTAAGTGG
>WQRL01000163.1 GCA_009786775.1 Oscillospiraceae bacterium | reverse complement strand
GACGCAGTATTTAAGGCAGTAGAGGATTGGAACAATGTTTAATAGAAGTGTTATCCAGCCGGGCGACAGCGTAGAAACTATGATAATATCCGTCTTGCTCATAGTTATTCCGTTTCTTCTGGGCATTACTGTCCACGAACTTGCCCACGGATTTACAGCATATAGACTAGGGGACAATACTGCAAAGAGCATGGGAAGGCTGACCCTCAACCCAATTAAGCATATTGACCCGTTCGGCCTGCTTATGATTGTATTTGCCGGTTTTGGCTTTGCAAAGCCTGTGCCTGTCAATATGAATGTGTTTAAGCACCCCAAGAAGTTTATGGCTGTAACCGCCTTTGCAGGCCCGCTCTCAAACATAATCCTGGCGCTGTTTTTTGCTTTTCTCCGTGGCCTGCTGGCTATGTCTTTATTTAATTTGGACTTCCAGTCCCCGCAAGTGGCGGCTTTTCTGCACAGCTTAATAAATAACATTATCGCCATAAATTTAATGCTGGCCGTGTTTAACATGTTGCCAATCCCGCCTCTGGACGGCTCAAAAATTCTGTTTTCAGCCTTGCCTGAGCAGAGCTATTACAGGCTCATGAAGTTAGAACGTTATGGATTTATAGTTCTTATAGCCCTTATATTTTTCGTTCCCCAGTTTAACAGTTTTTTGACGAATGCTATAAGCACTTTGTTTGGAAGTTTTTGGTATGTTTCACAAGTAGCGTTTAGGTTGGTGAATTAAATGGAAGCTCCTGTATTTAAGCTCGAAGGCGTTGTAAAAACCAAAAATGAGATGTCCGACTTTGAGGGGCCTTTAGTAATAATTCTCCAGCTTCTCAGCAAAGATAAAATTGAGATTAAAGACATCAGTATCTCCGCCATTTTGGATCAGTACCTGCGGTTTCTCGATGAAATGGCTGAGCTAAATCTTGATATCGCCAGTGAATTTGTAACCATGGCCTCGCATCTTACGTACATTAAGACCAAGATGCTGCTTAGCGGCGGCGAGGAAGTTTCAGAACTTGAGCAGCTCATATCCTCCCTACAGCAGCTACAGCGCGGAGATGTCTACAAGCAGATTCAAGGGGTCACTCAAGTGCTCTCAGGGATGTACACGGCAGATGGCTCATACATGACAAGCCCGCCGGAGTACTTGCCGCCCGACACGGAGTATAAATATGTACACATAAGCGATGACCTCCTAGATGCCCTAATGCGCATCTGTACAAGGGAGAATATGAAGCGTGAGGCTCTAAACCCCAGGGAATTTGTAAAGCCCGTGCCCATAGAGTTTTCGATTCCGGACAAGATAAATGAGATAGTGGACAAGCTCAAGCTCAAGGGCAATATGGCCGTGGCAGAACTCTTTGATGCCAGCAGGAGCAGGCCGGAACTGGTCGCCACCTTCATTGCAGTGCTTGAACTTTGCAAGATTGGAAGCCTTACACTGTCGGGAGATTCCGATGATTTAGTTATAACATATTCCGGAGCAGGCCGCGAGCCATCTTTAGTTGAACTTGTAGAGGATGAGTATGGAAAACCATGATATCGAGTGTATAATTGAATCGATTCTGTTTGTTTCGGGAGAACCTGTAAAACTTTCCAGAATCGCTGCGGTGCTGGGTGTTGAAGAATTTGATGTGGAGGCTGCCACAAACAGGATGCGCGATAAATACAGCTTCCAGAGAAGGGGCATCCGCATTGTAAAGCTAGATGATACCATTCAGCTATGTTCTTCACCTGAATACGCCGATTATATACGCCTAGTCCTCGAAACCAGAAAACCGCCCCAGCTTTCTCCGCCGGCCCTTGAAGTGCTGACAATAATCGCGTATTTTCAGCCTGTTACGAAGGCCTATGTGGAGCAGGTGAGAGGGGTAGACAGTTCATATACCGTAGGGCTTTTGCTGGACAGGGGCCTCATAGAGGCCTGTGGCAGATTAAACGCTCCGGGAAGACCTATGCTCTACAAGACAAACCACGTTTTTTTGAGGACATTCGGACTTGAATCATTGCGGGATTTGCCATTGCTTCCTGATATTGAAACCTCCGAAGATGGAAGGGAAGGTATCACCGCCATGATTGCAGAACTAAAAGCTAAGGAAGAAGAATTATGATTGCACTCGCCATTGTAATTGCCGCGCTTTTAATAATTGCACTGCTCCGTTTCGGTGTGCGTGTGGAATATAGCTCCGAGGGTATACTCGGAGAAATCCGCATCGGCCCTTTTTCCATAAAGGTTTACCCCATGGAAAAAGACCCTGACAAAGAAGAAAAAAAGGCTCTGAAAAAAGCGGAGAAAAAGGCAAAAAAAGATGCCGCAGCAAAGGACAAGCCTCCCAAGAAAATGGGGCTTGGGCTGCGGGACTTTATGGACATGATTGCGCCTGTGCTTAAAATGCTGGGGAGGGTGAGGCGCAGGCTGCTTATTAAAGAACTCACCTTACACATGACGGTTGCAGGGGATGATGCCTCAAAAATTGCCATGACCTACGGGGCTGCAAATGCTGCAATAGGCGAACTGACACCGCTTTTGGAAAATAATTTCAGAATAAAAAAACGCGATATTGCATTTCACCCCGATTTTATCTCAGAGGAGCAGACCATTTACGCCAATGTGATTTTCTCAATGGCAGTGTGGGAGTCGTTATACATAGTATTTGCACTATTTCCGATAATAAAAATCCTATTTAGGCGCAGGCCTGTAAAAAAAGGTGAAAACAAAGATGAAAACAAAGATGGAAAGGGAGATAAAGTAAATGGAAAAGCACCAAATCAACAACCTAATGGAGACGACAATGCAAAAAGTCAGGGAGATGGTTGATGCCAACACAATTATCGGCCAGCCTATAACGACACCTGACGGCATAACAATGATTCCCGTTTCAAAAGTCACATTCGGCTTTGCGGGCGGCGGCAGCGACTTTGCCAAAAAGCAGGCTCCCACAGAGGCTTTCGGAGGGGGCGCAGGTGCCGGGGTAAATATAATCCCCGTGGCTTTCATAGTTGTAAAAGACGGCAATGTTAAGCTCCTGCATGTTTCACCTCCAGGCAATTCCTCTGTTGACCGGGTCATTGACGCTGTACCTGATATTATCGACAAGGTCACAGGGTTTATTGAAAAGAACAAAAAAGACAACATCAGCGGTATAGACGACCTGGATGTAAATGTGGAGAAAATCGAAGAATAATGCCTGAGCGACTTCAAAAAATAATCTCAAGCCATGGACTGACCTCGCGCCGCGAGGCCGAGAGGCTTATAAGGGATGGCCGTGTTTTTGTAAACGGGGTCAAGGCGGTGATTGGCCAGAGTGCCGATGCCGGGATAGACGAAATAGTGGTAGACGGCACATTGGTTGCGGCCAAGTCAGATGGTATTTACATAATGCTCAACAAGCCGCGCGGATATCTCACATCAGCTGGGGACGACCGGGGCAGAAAAACTGTCATGGACTTAGTTTCCGGTGTTGGTCAAAGGATATATCCTGTTGGCAGGCTGGACATGGAGTCTGAGGGGCTGCTGCTTCTTACAAATGATGGCTTGTTTGCAAACACCGTGGCCCACCCGTCATTTAACAAAACCAAGACCTATGAAGTCAGGGTCACAGGTGATCTGGAGCATGCTGTGCAGAAGCTGCGCCTGCCCATGCTTGTTGACGGATATGAGGTGCATGCCAAGTCTGTGAGCATCGTGAGGAAGTTTGCAGGTGGCGGAGTTTTGAGTGTTTCAATCGGCGAGGGGCGCAACAGGCAGGTGCGCAAAATGTGCTCAAGCTGTGGCCTTGAGGTTAGGGCTCTCACCCGTGTTTCCATAGGCCCGCTTGAGCTGGGTAGCTTGGAAGTTGGGAGCTGGCGCCACCTGACGGAAAGTGAGCGCAAGGCATTGTGCTCATAAAGCACATAAATTTAGAGGATATTAACTATTATGGAAAAAGACATACTCTCTCTGATTGAGGCTGCATCCGGCAATTTTTCGAAAAGTCAGAGAAAAATTGCCGGTTACGTTATAAATAACTATGACAAGGCAGCCTTTATGACAGCTATCCGTTTGGCTCACTTTGCAGGAGTCAGCGAGTCTACCGTGGTGAGATTTGCCGTGGAGCTGGGCTATGAGGGCTATCCTCAGATGCGCAGGGCGCTACAGGATATGATCCGCGGGAAGCTGACTGCGGTTCAGAGAATAAATGTCGCAAAAGACATAATGGGCAGCCGTGACATTTTGACTCATGTTTTGACATCTGATATAGAGCAGATCCGCCAGACCTTGGAGGAGGCGGACTGTGTGGAATTTTCACGCGCTGTGGATGCCATTGTGGAGGCTAAGAACATCTACATCATAGGGATGCGCTCGTCTTCGTTTCTGGCAAACTTCATAGGCTTTTACTTTAACTTAATTTTCGGAAATTCACGGGTGATAACCGAGTGCCCCGACAACGAGGTGTTTGAGAAGATGCTTATGCTCTCGAAAGGGGATGTGCTGCTGGCTATAAGTTTTCCGCGCTATTCCAGGCGCACTATAAAAGCCATGCAGTACGCGCGCAGTGTTGGAGCGAGCATTGTAGCGATAACTGACGGGCGCTTATCACCGCTTGTGGAGCTTGCGGACTTTCCTCTTTGCGCCAGAAGCGATATGATTTCGTTTCTCGACACACTTGTAGCTCCGCTGAGCCTGGTTAACGCCCTCGTCGTCGCCATAAGCGAGAAGGCGGATGTGGACTTATATGCCAGATTTGAGCGCCTTGAGGAAATATGGGACGAATATGGCGTATATGAGCAGATTTAGACATGGTGTATGATGTAATAGTTATAGGCGGCGGTGCGGCCGGAATGCTGGCCTCAGGCACTGCTGCGGAAAAAGGGGCAAAGGTGCTTCTGCTTGAGCGAAATGAAAAGCCGGGCAGAAAGCTCTATATAACAGGCAAGGGACGCTGCAATATTACAAATAACTCCACAGTTCCTGAGGTGCTGGATAATATTCCGACAGGCAATAAATTTTTATACAGTGCAATAAACGGCTTTACCCCGGCAGACGCTATGGCGTTTTTTAGCTCTCAGGGCGTGCCTGTGAAGACTGAGCGCGGCGGGAGGGTCTTCCCTGAGTCGGATAAGGCATCCGATGTTATCGACGCTCTCAGGCGCTATATGAGGCGCTCAGGCGTGGATGTGCGCTGCGGGCGTGCAACCGGACTCACGGCCGAAAGCGGCCGGATTTGCGGTGTTGTGACAGAAAAAGGGGTTATTTCTTGCAAATCCGTTATTTTGGCCACAGGGGGTATGTCCTATCCCGG
>WQRL01000162.1 GCA_009786775.1 Oscillospiraceae bacterium | reverse complement strand
AAGTAAATCCCCGGTCTTGGCTGTGTAGAAGTTCTCGCCATTTATCCACACCACATCAATATCTCCTGTGGTTACACCCGCTTGCTTTTCACCCATGAGCTTACTCAGTATACCGTCAATATCCATGGGTACACGGCTCAAGGTGACTCCATACTGCTCATAGAGCGACGGAGCCACAACATTATCAAGCCATCCATTAGTGGCGGCGCTGCCGCCCCAGCCGAAGAATGTCACCGTGGTGCCTCTGGCCGCCTCTAGGACAGCATCAAAGTCATTAAAATCAATCTCCGCAACAGAAGGCTCCTCCCTGCCGCAGCCAACCGCTGCCACGAAGAGAATAAGCCCCGCCAAAACAAGTGCTAATACTCTTTTCAATTTATAAATCCCCTTATTCATCATCTTGTAATTTTATGCCCTTCTTCTTGGCAATGTATTTTGGAATGAGTGAAACTAGGAACAAGACAACACCTGCACCAGCAAAGTATACTGCAAGCATCGGCGTTATGCCTTCTTCAATAATTATCCCCGCTAAAAATGCGTAAATAAATGCACCGGGAGCCATGCATATAAACGATACTAATGCGTATGTACCTAACTTAATAGGAGTAAGTCCATAGATGTAGTTTTGAACATTGTACGGAAATATTGGTACAAGCCGGGTTAAAATCAAAAAGCTCACGCCATTATCCCTAAGCCCATCATCAATTTTCTTAAACAAAGGGCTGCTTCCAAACTTGCTTACAATAGTGTCCCTTGCGACATAGCGTGCAATTATAAACGCGAATACCGCACCAATGGTGGCCGCAATAAGTGACAGAAGGCCGCCGAGTATAGAGCCGAACACCAGGCCTGCTACCAATGTGAAAGGGAATGCCGGGAGCATAAATGTCGCCGCAACGACATATAGCACGATAAAGACAAGATATCCCCAGAACCCAAAGTTTTCAAACCATACGCGCATGCCCGCAATATCTTGAATCCGGTCTGTAAGTCCAGTCACGTATGCAATTATAACAGCTGCTGCAATAACTACTACGAAAATAATAATCTTCAGCAATCCGCCTTTTTTCTTTTCGGGCTTTTTTACTTCACCTGACTGAGTTTCACTGCTTACTGTAGTCTCTTGCGCCGGCTGAATTTCGCCTTCAACCTTGTTTTCATTATCTTCCATTTGCTTTCCTCCATATATCTAAGTGAGTAATATCTAAAGCGCGTTATTTTTACCTATACGCCTTCTTTATTAGGCCTTTGCTGCGGTATCTGTTTTTCCATGCTTTGACAGGGCTCGCCAGAACATCTTCAGGCGGCACTGTGTTTGAAGTTACAACGTCACCCCACACTAGGTCTAGGATGTGCCACGCCTTGCCTCCTGCTTTTAGCATGGACTGACGGCAGGCTGCGCAGTAGGTTACTATGTACGGAGTCGTGAAATCATCGACACGGCGCTTCATTACCCGCATAGCCACATCGGGGTTTGCCGCCCCCACCATGCCTCCAAAGCCGCAGCAACGGGTGTTTTCACGGGTTCTCGGGGATTCTTCGTACTTGTATCCCAGCTCTGTAAGAATCCAGCGGATGCCATCGTGAATATCTGTGTTTCCACGCACAGAGCAAGAGTCTTGGACAGAGAATACAACATCTGAGTCCTTAGCTTTGCCCAAAACTTCTTTCGGAAGCCCGATTTCCGGAAACAGCGCCCAAAGCGACCTTGTTTCATAATCCTTGCATTCTTTGAGCGTGTTCATACAGCTCTGACATGCAATGATAACCTCATCGGCACCGCAGTACTTTATATCTTCAACCAGCCCGTTAAAGCGCTGCGTAAAAAGTTCCGCCTGGCCTACCGCCTTTGTGGGCTTGCCGCAACATTTCTGGATGACAGAAAGGTCTGGATAAACAGACTTTAGGTACATAATGGTCTTGGATACGTTTTCGGGGCTGTATGACGGTAGCGCACAGCCGGGCAAAAATGCTTTTCTTGACATTATTTGCCACCTCCTTTGATTCTTACCGTGAAGAGCTTCGAGAAGCCCAATAGCTGATGCATATTAATAGCCTTGTGCCCAGGGATAGGCGACTGGCCGTTGTTGGCCTTGACCATGTCCTTACGGATCGCCCCGAATAGTTCGGCAAACTTAAATTCCTTGGGACAGACAAGCGTACACTGGTCGCACATATTACATGAGTATGCCACGATGGGCTCAATATCTCCATCCTCAAGAAACTTCTTAAACAGCGCACCCGGATACTGTGTGAAGTCATTTAGCATGATACATTCTCTCATGCACTCCTTGCACTCACACTTGAGGCAACGGCTGCTCTCAGCGAGAGCCGTTTCATCGTCAAAGCCCAGGTCGCATTCGCTAAAGTTGTTGCGCTCCACAACCGGGATCGTCGTGGTGTGCTTTCTCGGAAGATCCTCCACATCCTTAGGAAGGGGGATGTCAAGCTGTGATTTGAAGTCATATTCGTTTTCAAAATCCCTGTTCGCCGAGATATCCTGACCAGCTAGGAAGCGGTTAACGGAAATTGCGGCTTTGCGCCCGAGTGCCATAGCCTCGACAACAATCGTGCCCCCGGCATTATCGCCTGCTACGAAAACTTTATCCAGCTTCGTGGCAAGAGTCTGCTTATCCGCTACATACCTGCCTCCGCCACCCTGCTCCAGCGCACCTTCTGTGACGTCCAAAACAATCTGCCCGGTCGCAAATATCAGCGTGGCGCACTCAATAGTTCTTCTGTCGTCGCCGAATGTGGGGGCAAAATTTCCCTGCGCATCAAAACAGGATGTACATTCTACGAATGTCACGGCCTTAATGCGCCCCCCCTCGCTTATCACTTCTTCGGCACACCAGCCACAGGCAAACGCAACCCCCTCTTCGATGGCTCCATCCTGCTCGTGAGCACTTGCGGGAAGTTCTTCCAAGCATTCCAGGGATACTGTAGTTACGCTTCTCGCGCCGCGCCTAGCCGCTGTGCGTGCGCAGTCCATGCTCACATCACCGCCGCCGATTACGATTACATCGCCTTTTACTTCAAAATTGTTTTCACCGAGAGAGGTCTCTTTGAGAAAATCAACGGCATTTGTAATCCCTTCAACGCCCTCCATACCTGCTACAGATGGAACGAAGCTCTTATGCGCTCCGTTTGCAAGGACGACAGCATCGTGCTCTGAAATCAGGCTGTCAAAGGTAACATCCTTTCCAACCTCAACCCCGAGCTTTAGTTCAATCCCCAGTTTGGATAGATATTTGTACTCGAAATCAATTACGGCCGCCGGCAGGCGGTACTCGGGTATGCCCACGCGCATCATGCCGCCGACTACGGGAAGTTTCTCGTAAACCGTCACGGCATGGCCTTCCTTGGCCAGGTCGATTGCTGCCTGCGCACCGGCAGGCCCTGCGCCTATTACTGCGGTTTTCTTCCCGCTTGAGGGCTTTTTGGAAACATCCCAGAGTTCCTCTTTATCCGCCTTGTCAGCCGCATATCTTTTAAGTGCAGCAATGGAGAGAGGCTGTCCATATTCTGTGTTTCTGCGGCATTCGGTCTCACAGGGATGGGCGCAGACCCTGCCCAGAGAGCCTGGTAGAAATAGCTTTTCACGAATTGTCACAATTGCATCTTCCAGCTTGTTCTCGCTGATTTGCTGAATATACTTCGTTGCGTCCGTATGCATGGGACAGCGCGCATTGCAATATGATGTCTGGCTGCCTTGGCAGTCCTGTGCAATCTCGCGCATTTTGTCCATTACACTTTGCTGATATGCCATTGATTTTCCTCCTAACTAGATTACTCTGCCATTGTCGGACCAGAGCTCTGTAAGTCCAAGAATCACGTCGCTTGGATAGTCGCTTGCGGTGGATGCTGCATATGACCACTCAATCCATGAGCCGTCGTAGTTCCATACATTAAAACCTAAATCTCTAAGAACAAGCCATGAATATGACGAACGGACTCCGCCTTGGCAGAAAACGATAACATTTCTGTCGCCGACAAAATTAAACAGTTCCAGAAGCTGCTCATCAGGGAGCCTGATTCCGTCGGAATCATGGAGTCTTGACCACTCAACATGTACAGAGCCTGCGATTCTTCCGGTTCCAAAGCCGCCGGAGGACGCACCTGTGCGTTCGCCGTCGTATTCGCCTTGGGCACGAGTGTCAACTATGACCCACTGCGCAGGGTTTTGGGCTGCTGCTATTACTTCTTCCAGGGTGACATTATTAACTGACGGATTGTAATTAGGTGCTCTAAATTCACTTACAACAGCTTGGTTTGCAAGCCTGCTGCTCGCACCGGTGCGGCCATTTGCAGCTCTCCAAGCCGGCACGCCGCCGTCTAAGAATCTGACATCAAGGCCCAGCATGTACAGATGCCAAGCAACCCTTGCGCCAACCGCCATAGCATCTGAATGGTAGACTACAAACAAGCTCTCAGGCGTACCGCCTGTTCTGGACAAAAGATCCTCCATCTGTGCAAGGGGGATTCTTCCAAAGCCCAACTCCATTGACAGAAGGTCTGCGCTCGGCCCATATATGTCGTCAGTCCAGACAAGGAAAGAGCCGCGGATTGGGTTTGCCGCATGTGAAAATGGAACTAGTGCCGCTGTCGGGTTAATTGCACCTATTAGTATTACATTATCGTCTTCAAAAATGGGCATTAACTCTTCAACTGTAATCATGACAGGGCCTGTAGGTTCCTGTATAGGTTCTGCCACTGGTTCTGGTTCGGTTTCGTCACTAGGGTCTGCCGGTTCTGCGTCAGACGCAGGGGGTTGTGCGGGTTCTTCCGTGGCTTGCGCAGGTTCTTCTGGGGTTTGCGCAGGTTCAACCGGGGCTTCCGCAACTGGCTGTGCAGGGGGCTGTGGCGCAGGCGCCTGTGCACATCCCGCCGCAAATGCTGCCACCAATGCCAATACAAGGCAAAGCGATAGAATCTTCTTCATTTTATTTCTCCTTTGATTTCCTAACTTACTACTTTTATCAAATGCGCCAAAGCGCTTCAATAACGATTATAACTTTAACAGATTTCTACTGAAACGTCAAACATTTACCGATGAATTTCACCCATTTTTCTTTCCATTTCCCTACAAACTTTTCTCTTGCGAATTTCGGTGTATATTGCAGCTTCATTTAGGGTGCAATTTCAGTAGTTTTCTAAGATTTCACGACCCTTCACCGAGCCCCTTTAACAGCTCCTAATTCATGCAGAAAACCACTGTTTTTTGACAAGCACCTGTAGCAAGCCCCATAACCTGCCTACTCACCGTATAAAACTGAAGTGAAATCAGGTTCAAACATCACCTCAAA
>WQRL01000161.1 GCA_009786775.1 Oscillospiraceae bacterium | reverse complement strand
CAACACCACAACGCAGATAGGTACGCACGATAGCCGGGTTACAGCTCCAGTGATGAAGCGGATAATGGAACTCGAAGAGGCGCTGACCAGGGTGCAGGCACGCAAGCAAAAAGCCATCGAGGTTTTGCATAAAATGCGCATTGATGAGCAAAACGCATTGCTCACCTTTGCAAAGCTCCGGCTGTACAAGCAGCGGCTCTCAGGACAGTATGACCTAGATGCATTACTTGCTGACGACGACCTCATAGATATGGAGCTAATCAACTAGCTGTATGCAGTCGTCACAAAAACTTGATTTATATGCTATCGCCATTGCTGGCAGTATATATACTGCTCGGAAAAATCCGCCGCGCAAAAGGTACTTTCGGCGATTTTTTTTGAAAGCGGGTGCGGTGACCCCAAAACATATCCAGTTTTTGAAAAATTTTTAGATGCATTTCTCAATTTTGTGGAGGATTTTTCATGGACAATAATGGCAAAGTTTACTCACGCAAGATTATTGCGCAAGTTATTGAGCTGTCTGAACGGCGGGTATCACAACTCACCGCCGACGGAATCCTCGAAGAGTATTCGCCGGGAACCTACAAGCTGCTCCCCACGGTGCAGGGATACATCAGGTATCTAAAGTCGAATCAGAGTGGTCAAAATACGGCACACGACATCGAGAAAGAACGGCTTGCGCAGATAAAGCGTGAGGATGCGGAACTGAATCTCGCGGTGAAAAAAAACGAGCTGCACCGCGCAGCGGACGTCGAGTTTGTTATGACAAACATGCTCGTCGCATTCAAAGCGAAGCTCGAAGTGCTGCCGCACAAGTTGCTGCCAGACGTTCTGAGTGTCCCGTCCGGTGCAGCGCAGGCGGAGGGTGTGAAGGAAATCCTGAAACAGGCGATTGCAGAAGCCTTGGGCGAACTGTCGGCATACGACCCGGTGATGTTCGATGAAGATAAATATCTGGCCGAACTTGAAGGTTCGGCTATTGATGAGGCGGCAGAGTGATGAGTATACAATCTCATACGGCGGCATTGTTTGAACGGATACTGCGCAGGATGCAACCGACCGAAGATATTGATCTAGCTGCCTGGGCTGACAAATATAGGCGGCTGCCGGCTGAGAGCAGTGCGGAGCCCGGTAAGTGGAAGACCTCGCGGACGCCATACCTGCGCAAGCCGATGATGTGCTTAACAGAGCCCGAAGTGCGAGAGGTTATTATGATGACCTCTGTGCAGGTAGGAAAGTCTGAGTTGCTTCTGAATGCCATGGGTTACTACGCACACATTGAACCCTCGGCAATCTTGCTGACGCAGCCGACTGTACTTACTGGTAAGGATTTTTCTAAAGAGCGTATTGCTCCCACCATCAGGGATACGCCAGTTTTGCGCCCAATCATAGGCGGAGAGAAGAGCCGCGACGCTAAGAACACGGTGCAGAAAAAGTTCTTCCCGGGCGGTTATATAGCGATAGTAGGGGCAAATTCTCCCGTCGGACTGGCATCTCGACCAATCAGAGTGTTGCTCTGCGATGAAATTGACAGATGGCCTGAGAGTGCAAAAAAAGAGGGTGACCCTCTTTCGATTGTTGAGAAGCGGACCAGCACATACCCATATACGAAGAAAATGGTCAAAGTGTCTACACCTACGAATGATGGAGAGAGCCGCATACAGCACGAATTCAGGCGGGGGTCTATGGAGCGGTGGAAACTACCCTGTCCTGGCTGCGGTGAGTATCAAGAGTTATTGTGGGCTAACATCCGCTTTGACCACATTAGGGATGAGGGCACCGGAGCACTGAAAAAGGATGGAGATGTACTGTGTGAGTGTCCATCATGTGGAGAGCTTAACGATGAGCTCACATGGAAGCGAGGTGATGGGGAGTGGTTTGCAGATGCCGAAAACGACACCGTAAAAAGTTTTCATTTAAGTGCCCTGGTAAGTCCCTGGATGTCATGGCGTGAAATAGTGAAAGAATTTCTATCTTCAAAAGGAGATAGAGAGCTGATGAAAGTATGGACAAATACGGTACTTGGAGAGACCTGGTGTGAGGCAGGGGAAACTGTGGAGTGGCCAATGCTGCTTGACCGTCGGATTAAATACAACGCATTGGTTCCAGAAAATGTTTTGGTGATCACTGCTGGGGTGGATGTTCAGCACGATCGGCTGGAGCTTGAAATTGTGGGCTGGTGTGAAAACAAGGTTAGTTATGGGATTGAATATAAGGTGATTATCGGAAATACCACATCACCGGAGACCTGGGAGAGGTTGGACCAGCATCTACGGAAGCAATATAATCAAACATCCGGACACGTGTTGCCTATAGCCTGTACATGCATAGATAGTGGAGACGGTGCAAGAGCTACCGAGGTATATGAGTTTTGTAAAGACAAAGAGCTCCGCAATGTATACGCCGTTAAGGGCAGGGGTGGAGCGGGAATGAGTATAATCCACACGTATTCGCGCACCAAGAAAGTTAAAAATGTGCTAGTTATAGTGGCTGTAGACACCGCAAAAGATGTACTGTTTACAAGGCTAAATGAAGCAGATGAAAAAAAGGCGGGGTACTGTTATTTCCCTGCTGAAGATGATTTTGAGCGTGGATATACCGAGAAATACTTCGAGGGGTTAACCGCAGAAACCAAAGTGACTAAGATGGTTAAAGGCCGGCCGATAACAGAATGGAAGCCAAAAACGGGAGTAAGAAATGAGCCGCTGGACTGTAGAGTTTATAACATTGCAGCTATTGAAATATTAAACCCGAATTTTGAAGAGTTGAAAAAGCGCAAGGGGATGAAAGCTCCGAAGAAAAAGAGGCGGCGCGGTACCATAAGCAAAGGTATAAGTGTAGACTAAAGTTCCACTAAAAAATGGAGGGTTAAATGAACCGAAATACAAATGCCGAGGCGCTGAAGGCTGCCCGTGATATGGTGGATATCTGGATAGAAGCAGAAAAGGTTGTAGCTACAGGTCAAGAATACCAGGTAGGCACAAGACGCCTGCGGCGTGCGGATCTCAGAGAAATTAGACAGAGTCTGAAATACTGGAAAGCAGAAGTTGAAAAACTTGAGGGACGCTCGCAAACCAAAGTGATGCAAGTGATAGTAAGGGATTTATAAGATGCCTAAAGAAGTAAGTGTAATTGATAGGCTCATAGCCTACACAAGTCCCAATCGGGCGCTAAGAAGAGCGTTATCTCGAACCGCGATAAATATAGTGAACTCCGGATATTCGCAGTACGGCGCGAACACCCGAAAGAAATTATTCAAAGGCCGGGACAGTGTTACCGGGTCACCAAAAGAAGATATAAACGACAATCTGGATACATTGCGCAGCCGGTCAAAAAGTCTGTTTATGGGTGGCGCAAACATCGCCACAGGTGCAGTTAAGACGACCCGCACAAATGTAATAGGCTCAGGGCTTACTCTTAAACCGACGATAGACCATGAGTTTTTGAAAATGACTGACGATGAGGCGGACAGATGGAAGCAAAATGTGACGCGCGAGTTTGAATACTATGCATCCTCGGTAAATTGTGATCGCTTTAGGGCCAATAACTTTTATGAGCTGCAACAACTGGCTTTTATAAGTCAGCTGGTGTCAGGTGACGTATTTGTGCTGCTGCCATTTAGACCGCGAGTTGGCTTTTTATATGACTTGCGGATACAGCTGGTGGAGGCTGATAGGGTATGTACGCCGCTTGACAAGTCTGGGGATTCAAATATAAGTCAAGGTGTAGAAACGAGGCACGGTGAGATTGTGGCATATCACATTTCAAACCGCTTTCCCGGCTCTGAAGATGATACAGGAGTGTTCAGGCGGATTTCCGCATTCGGCAGCAGGACAGGGCGCAGAAACGTGCTGCACCTGATGGAATCGGAAAGACCCGACCAGACAAGGGGGGTGCCGATATTAGCCCCCGTTATAGAGAGTCTGCAAATGCTGGGGGAATACACTAGGGCAGAACTAACCGCAGCGGTGGTTAGTGGGATTTTCACAATTTTTCTAAAAACAGAAATGCCAACAGTTGGACTGGGGCAAAGCATGCCACTTTCAGAGCAGATAGATGCAGATAATGATTACACCTATGAAGCTGGTCACGGCAACATAGTACAGCTGGGACCGGGTGAAAGCATAGAAACCGCCTCGCCGGGGCGGCCTAACGTGGCTTTTGACCCTTTTGTTAATTCTATTTTGAGGCAAATTGGGTCTGCATTAGGTATAGCTTACGAAGTTGTAATAATGCACTTTTCGGCTTCGTACAGTGCAAGCAGAGCAGCACTGCTTGAAACCTGGAAAATGTTCAAAATGCGACGCGGGTGGTTTGCTCGTAGGTTTTGCCAGCAAGTATATGAAGAGTGGATGACTGAAGCAGTCGCCAAAGGCCGGGTATATGCACCTGGCTTTTTTGATGACCCGATTGTAAAAGCGGCATACTGCAAAGCTGAATGGCACGGCCCGGCGCAGGGACAAATAGATCCTTTAAGGGAGGCTAGGGCGGCACAGCTAAGGATTGATAGTGAAATCTCAACCAGAGAGCGCGAAGCGGCCGAGATTACGGGTACGGATTACAACGTAAACCATAGGCAGAGAATAAAGGAAACAGAAAACCAAAGCGAGCTAAATAAAATCTTAGAGGGGGGACCGTAATGCCAAGTGAACAAACGCAGTTTTGGAAATTTCAAAACAGCATCGGCGGAAATAATGAGGCGACGCTGTATATATATGGCGACATTATGCAGTATGATCTTGAATGGTGGAACTGGCCTGACGATGTAATTCCGCACAGGTTTCGGCAAGAGCTTGATGCTCTTGGGGATGTGAGCCGAATTCATGTGAGGATAAACAGTAATGGAGGTAGCGTGTTTGGTGCGTACTCCATAATGAACCTGCTGAAAAGCCATAAGGCTGAAATCATCACCTATAATGACGGTATTGCCGCCAGTGCTGCGACACTGATAGCTATGGCCGGCGACAGGGTTGTGACTGCGCTGGGCGCAGCGTGGATGATACACCTACCGGCTACAGAAGCTAGAGGGAATGTTAAGGTGTTTCAGAAAGCTATTGAAATCTTAACCACAATCAAGGACACCATGCTTGATGTGTATCATGCCAAAACCGGAATAGACAAGGCAGAGCTTGAAAACATGCTCAACGAAGATACATGGCTCACCGGAACGGAGGCAAAAGCAAAAGGCTTTGCAGACGAGGTGGCGGACTCAGTGGTTGAAGCTGTGCTGGACGCAAATAACTCCACCGCAGTTTTTAACGGACTTCCGGTGAGTTTGGCCGGCATTCCCGGTAAAATAGTAGCCATGCTGGAAAAGCCGGCAGCAAAACAAG
>WQRL01000160.1 GCA_009786775.1 Oscillospiraceae bacterium | reverse complement strand
GCCCCGTGGATTCTCAGGCATGTGCGCATCACGGCCTGTTCATCAGTTCCGGACGCGGTCAAGGTCAGTAAATCCCGCACCGGCGGGCTGCCCAAGGCATTTCTAAACACTATCTCGCGCTCATAAAAATTTTCATAATCCTGACGGGAGGCCATTTTGATCACATCATGGCCGGGTGTGAAAGTCTGTATGATTGCCCTGCCGGGCTTCTCTCCCCTGCCTGAGCGCCCGACGACCTGTGTGATTATGGAAAATGTCTTTTCATGGGCGCGGTAGTCACTCATGTAAAGGGAGGCATCTGCCGACAAAACCCCCACAAGTGTCACATTTTCAAAGTCGAGCCCCTTTGTAACCATCTGGGTTCCGAGGAGAATCTGCGCCTTGCCCTCCCGGAAATGCGCTAGCAGCTTGTCGTGCGAATTCATCCGCGAAACCGTGTCGGCATCCATTCTTATTATGCTAACTCCCGGGAATAGTTCACCCAGCTCTGATTCTACTTTTTGGGTACCGGCCCCCACATATTTGAGAATCCCCCCACAGTCCGGGCAATCAGCGGGGATGCTTATGGAAAACCCGCAGTAGTGGCATAAAAGCCGCTTATTGGACGCATGGTAGGTCATGTTCACGCTGCATTTGCCGCAGCGGAATGTAAATCCACATTCCCCGCACGCCACGAGGGGGTTTGTGCCCCTGCGGTTAATAAATAAAATACTCTGGTGCCCACCGGCGATATTTTTTCCTAGCTCCTCACGAAGCATTTCGCTTATGGAGCCTCCATTGCCATTTTGCAGCTCTTTACGCATATCTGCGATTAGTACGTCAGGCAAGTCCTTATCGTTATATCTGTTATCCATGCGGAAAAAACTGTACTTCCCCTGCTTTGCGTTGTACATGCTCTCAATAGACGGGGTTGCAGAGGCGAGGAGCAAAAGCCCTCCTGAGTGAGCTACCTTGTATTTTGCTACTTCCCTCGCATGGTACCGGGGGCTGCTTTCAGACTTGTAGGTATGTTCTTGTTCCTCGTCAATTACTATAAGCCCCAGGTTACTAAGGGGCGCAAACACAGCCGACCGGGTTCCGACCACGACAGAAACACCGCCTGAGCGTATGCGCTTCCATTCGTCAAACCGCTCACCTGTCCCGAGAGCCGAGTGCAGCACGGCCACTAGATCTCCGAAATGCGAAGCGAATATGCTGACTGTCTGCGGTGTGAGAGCTATTTCAGGCACTAGGACTATTGCAGTCTTCCCCAGTTTAACAGCTTCTTTTATCAGGCTTAAATATACCAAGGTTTTTCCGCTGCCCGTCACGCCGTACAGCAGGGCGGCTTCAGGCTTTCCGCTTGTGAGGAGCGGCTCAATGCCGTCATATACGGCCTGCTGGTTCCCGCTTAACTTAATAGGGCCGGGGGCTTTTAACACCCTTATCTCCGGCCTGCGGTAGACCTCAACCTCTTCAATACTCACAACACCCTGTGCAGCTAAGGCATTTACCACTGATGATGCAGCTCCTGTGATGCTGCAAATTTCCCGCACGGGCATAGTCCCGGTTCCGGTGAGAAGCTCAATTATATCCGCCTGTTTAGGCGCTCTGGCCCTTTTGCGCTCTGCCAGAGCCTCGGCCTGGGATGTGCTAATGCTCAAAGATGCAGCCCTAACAGTCTTATCCTGCTGCCGCATAACTCCGTCCTTAAACCACATTCCCGCAGGCAGCATAGCCCGCAGCGCATCAAACACAGTACAGAAAAACCTATCGCTCATCCAAAGGGCAAGCCTGAGATTTTCCTCACTGAGCACAGGGCTATCGTCCAGAACGCTCTCTATGGACTTTAGTTTTTTGCCGCTAGTTGAGGTAAGCGAGAGGATGACCCCTTCGCTCTTTTTGTTTCCTCTCCCAAAGGGCACCAAAACCCTCATGCCCACAGCAGCACGTTCTTTTAGTGCATCAGGAATATTGTAATCATAAGGCCTGTCTATTGCATATACCGCCGATGCAACAGCTATTCTGGCAATGCGGCTCACGGGGGCTTACAGTTCTTCAGGGATTGTGATGCGCAAATCACCCGATGCAATCTCTTCGATTGCCCGTGAAACGGCTTTCTCATCAGTGATTTCTTCACGTTCCAGCGCTGCATTTGAAATGTCCCGGGAACGCCTGGCTATGATATTTACGAGAAGGTAGCGGCTGTTAACTTGCTTTAACAGGCTTTGTAGTGAGGGATATAGCATTTATATTTCTCCTTTGGACTTGTTAATTATTTCCATTATTTCTTCGGCTGCTCGTTTTGCATCATCGTTGACGACGACATGGTTGTAGTGTATTTTTTCTTCAAGCTCAGTGCGGGCTGTGTCCAGCCTTGCTTTTAGCTTGTCCTCTGATTCTGTCCGCCGGCCCCGTAGCCTGTTTTCCAGGGTCTGCATGTCGGGGGGGACTATAAAAACTGAAATGGCCTCGGGGTATTGCTCCATAACCTGCCTTGCCCCTTGAACCTCTATTTCAAGCAGTACGTCCCTGCCGTAGTAAATACAGTCATCAATGGGGCTCTTTGGTGTCCCGTAATACTCATCTATGTACTTTGCGTGTTCAAGAAATGCCCCGCTTTCGGCCAGCTCCTCAAATTGTTCCTTTGTAATGAAGTAATAAGAAACTCCATGCTCCTCGCCTTCCCTGGGTTTGCGGGTTGTCGCGGAGATGGACAGGCTAAGCTCAGGTTCCGTATCCATTATATGACCTATCACTGTGCCCTTTCCGCCTCCCGAGGGCGAGGATATGATGAATAAGCGCCCTTTTTTATCACTCATCGCTTTGCTCCCCTTCCTGCTCAGCTTTGCCTGTAAGCCTTCCGGCGACAGTTTCAGGCTGAATGGCTGAGAGTATTATGGAGCCATTATCCATTATAATCACCGCTCTAGTCCTGCGCCCGTAGGTGGCATCAATGAGCTGGCTTTTTTCCCGGGCATCAGAAATAATGCGCTTAATGGGTGCCGATTCAGGGCTTATTATAGCGATTATCCTCTGGGCTGAAACCATATTGCCAAAACCAATATTTATTAGCTTCATAACGAACCTCTCAACTGTATTTCCCATGTGCCGTGCTTAATATCAAACAGAATTATTTTATCATACCAGAGGCTTAAAGTCAAAAGAGAAATACCATGAATTACCAAATTTTTTTGCTCAAATTTTTAGTTGAATTTTAGCTGATTTTTAGTTGTTTTTTGTTTGACATTGGATTATCATTCAGATATTATTAGTCGAAGTGAAAAAAGAGGCGCGGTCGGGCTATGGCCTGGGCTGTGACCGAAAAGAAGCATTTAGGAGAAAACATAATGAAAAAACTATTCGCAATTCTACTTTCCGTTATCCTTGTAGCAGCCATAACTGCATGCGCTGCCGAACCTGCTCCCGCACCGGATACCGCACCTCCTGCTGAGCCTGCACCGGCCGAAGGCCTAACCTTTGAAACTGTCCGTCTGGCATTTATTCACGTCGGCGACACCGCCGACCAGGGCTACACTTACCGCCAGCACCGCGGAACTACTGACATGCAGGCTGCACTAGGTGTTTCCGATGCTCAAGTTCTAAACTTCTGGAACATCCCTCCGGGCGACCAAGTTGATACATCAATCCTGGAAGCTATCGAGTGGGGCGCAGACATGATTTTCGCGACCAGCTTCGGCCACGGCCCACATTTGCATGAAGCTGCCCAGGTACACCCAGATGTCCAGTTTTTCCACGCTACAGGAAATCTTGCAGCGGGTTCCGGCCTGGCTAATTTCCACAACTATTTCGGCAATATGTCTCAGGCACGTTTTCTTTCCGGTATCGCAGCCGGCCTAAAGACCCAATCCAATGTACTCGGCTTTGTAGCTGCACATCCCAACGCTGAAGTTATTACAGGCCTCACAGCCTTCTTCATGGGCGCACAGTATGTAAACCCTGATGTAACAATGTATGTAATGTTCATGAACGCCTGGAATAACCCCACCCTCGAAGGTCAGATTGCCCAGGCTCTCATTGACCGCGGCGCCGACGTTTTAGGCCAGCATGCCGACAGTCCCACAACTCAGCTTGTCGCCGAACAAAACGGTGTATGGGCAGTGGGCTACAACAACGACATGATCCCTATGGCTCCTAATGCCACGCTCCTCTCCCCCATGTTTGACTGGAGCTACTATCTGATTCAAGCTGTTGAAGCCGTCGTGGCAGGGCGTGATATGCAGCCTGACTTCTTAGCGGGACTTGCAGAGGGAATGGTATTTCTCTCAGATCTCAACGAAGCTCTAGTTGCCCCCGGCACAGCAGAAGCTATCGCTGAAGCTGAAGCCCGCATCCTAGGCGGCTGGAATGTCTTTACAGGCCCCATCTATGACAATGACGGCAACCAGCTCCTGGCAGACGGAGAAGAGTTCATTGAGCCGCTTTCAGCCCCTTCTTGGACTCACATAATCCGCGGCATTACAGTTATCGAATAAGAAGCATGATTCGTAATCGTCTTTAGTCTTAAAAAGCAAATCGAAGCAAATTTTGCGCTTCGGTTTGCTTTTTTGCCCAAATAGAAAATTCTACAGGTGGTGAAGCAATGAGTGCAAACACGGTTCCCCCTGCCATCCAGACCCGCAATTTATTTAAGTCCTTTGACCAGGTCATCGCAAATGATAATGTATCCTTTGACGTGCGCCGGGGGGAGATTTTGGCATTACTGGGTGAAAATGGCAGCGGCAAAACAACCCTTATGAACATGCTCTCGGGCATTTATTTTCCCGACAGCGGCGTAATTGAAGTAAACGGTTCTAAAGTGTCTATCCGTTCCCCGCGCGATGCCTTTGATTTAGGCATTGGCATGGTGCATCAGCACTTTAAGCTGGTGGATGTGTTCACGGCGGCGGAAAATATAGTTTTAGGCCTTTCCGGCAAGGCTGTTTTAGACCGCAAGGCTTACAGTGAGGAAATATTAGAGATAAGCGAGCGTTACGGTTTTTCCCTCGACCCTGAAAAAAAGATTTACAATATGTCTGTCAGCGAAAAGCAGACTGTTGAAATAATCAAGGTGCTCTACCGCGGCGCTGATATTTTGATTCTGGATGAGCCTACGGCTGTGCTTACCCCTCAGGAAACAGAGCGTCTGTTTGTCACGCTGCGCAATATGAGGGAAAGCGGTAAGGCTATTATAATTATAACACACAAGCTCCACGAGGTGCTCTCGGTTTCCGACAGGGTGCATGTGCTGCGCAAGAGCAAGTCCGTAGGCACGGTTAACACTGCGCAAACAAATCAGCAGGAGCTCACCGAGATGATGGTGGGCCGTTCAATCAGCCTAAAAATCGACCGACCGGTTATTGAAAATAAA
>WQRL01000159.1 GCA_009786775.1 Oscillospiraceae bacterium | reverse complement strand
CAATAAAACACTTACCTTCGCCGACAGGCACTGCGGTATTGAAAAAGAAAATTAATCTGACAACCCGGTCAAGCGGACATGAACTTAGAAAAATGACGGGTAGTACCGAAAAACGCTGTGCTTATACACCCTCAAATGCAATATCCCCAACCTCTATGATTTCACCGTTATATAGCACCAGCAACGCACCTATTATTTCCGGGAAACTCAGAAGCAGCTCCACAGCCCGCCCGCTGCCGGCCTGCATGACTGCCGAGGTCAGAGCATCGCCAGCCAAGGCACTGTTTGTCACCACTGTTGCGCTAACAATGTCGCTGGTTGCAGGCATTCCGGTCCGAGGATTAAGTATATGGTGATAGGAAATGCCGCCTTGCTCAAATTGACGCTCATAAATCCCTGAGGTGATGGATGCCGCCTCAGGGATTTCTATTACCCCAAATAGGCCATGCTGTGCCCCAAACGGATGCCTTACCCCAATGCGCCAAAGCCTCCCCGCAGCCCGCTCACCTACAACCGCCACATCCCCGCCCAGGTCAATAACAGCAGCTCTAACGCCTTGCTTGCGCATAAACTCAGACAGACTGTCCAAAATGAAGCCTTTGGCAATTCCGCCCAGATCCAGCCAAGTTTCAGGATTTTCGAGTGTCACGGTGTTTCCCTCAATAACTATGCCCTGGTATCCCACACTCTTTATAGCCTGCGCCAAATCAGCTTGGCCCGGGACACCTGAGTGTCCGCTAAAGTCCCACAGCCTTGTCAGCCTTCCGACGGTAATGTCAAACTTCCCTTCTGATATACTCCCAAAGGCAATGCCTGCCTCCAATATTGCCACAGTTTCAGCCGAAACTTCTGTAGGGGCTCCGCCCGCATGGTTTATCCGCCATATGTCGCTCCCCTCTACACTTATGCTAAATAGCTGTTCATAGTGCAATATGAGTAAGAAGGCTTCCTCAATCACCCGGGCGGCTTTCGCCTGCATTTCCGCATCATCAGGATAAAATATAGTGATTGTGCAAAATGTGTCAAGCATAAAGCGTGAATCCTGCATATGCCGAAGTTCCTGCTCACTTGAGCACCCCGCAATTACAAAAAAAGCTATCAAAACACATAAAGCCGCCGATATTTTATGCATGTCCACCCCACCTGCTTCAGTCTTTTAACTCTTGCTACTCCAGCGGCGCGTAACGCACCGCTGATTCTCCAATAATACAACGTATCCGCAACCAAAACAAGAGGGGCTTACGAAACAGGCACATTTGCGCAATTAAGCGCACCAAAAAGCAGGCCGGAGCCTGCTTTCTGGTTTGTTCGGTTATACAGCGAAGCTATTTGCGTCACCTCGCATAATTGAGATAATACAGCAGACAGCATTTTTTGTATTCGTCATTTCAGACGAAATTCTGCATCATTTTTCAGCGTGACGGACGATACGGCCCACGGCTCTCCCGTGATAGGATTTTAGCAAAAATATGAAATGGGGTTAAAGTAATGATTTATGATAACATGAAGATGCTAATCAATGGGAAATGGGTGGATTCACAAAGTGGGGAAACTTTTGTCACCTTAAATCCTGCGACAGGCGAGAATCTGGCAAAAGTTCCGCTTGCAAATTCAGATGATGTTGACAAAGCGGTCAACGCTGCCGCAGAAGCATTCCATTCCTGGTCAAGCCTAAAACAAGCAGAGCGCAACGCCGTTCTAAACAAGGTCGCTGCCGCTATCAGGGAAAACGCCCATGATTTGGCTATGTGCGATGTCCTTGAACACGGCACACCGTATAACGACGCTTTCGGCATTGTTATGGGGGCCGCAGATAAGTTTGAATATAACGCTGCTATCGCCCAGTCGCTAATGGGCACACACATACCCATGGACTCCAGTAAGCTCGCTTATTTCAGGCGCGAACCTTTTGGCGTAGCTGCTCTGATTATCCCATGGAACCTCCCTGTTATTGTAACTGCGGTAAAGGTCTCCGCAGCCCTCGCAGTAGGCAACACATGTGTCATCAAACCGCCAAGCATAAACTCCGCAACAATCTTAAAATTAGCGGAAATAATGATGAAGGCTGGCATTCCTGACGGCGTGGTAAATGTTATTACAGGCCCCGGCGGCTCTGTGGGCAAAGCTATTGCCACCCACCCCGCAGTGTCCATTGTTGGCTTTACCGGCAGCAGCGAAACAGGAAAGGATGTCCTTAGGTATGCCGCAGGAACCGTAAAGAAGTGCGTGATGGAGCTAGGCGGCAACAACCCCGTGCTGATTGCGCCAGATGCAAACATTGACGAGGCTATAAAGGTGCTTGGTTTTAGACAATTTAACAACAGCGGCCAGCATTGCTCAGGGCCTGGCCGGTATTACGTCCACGAGAAAGTCTATGATGAGTTTCTAGAGAAGCTAGCCGCATTTGCAGCAAATGTAAAAGTTGATGACCCTGCTGAAAAAAGCACATACATGGGGCCTGTTGCAAGCGCCTCGCACAAGGCCAGCATTGAAGGTTATATACAAAATGCGCTTGATGAGGGTGCGACCCTGTACTACTCCCAGGCCAAAACCTCCGCTCACGAAAAGGGTTTTTATGTAATGCCTACCATAATTTCAGATGTAAAACATGAAATGACCATAGCCCGCGAAGAGGTTTTCGGCCCTGTGGCAGTCATAATTAAGTTAACAGACAACGACGATTTTGTTACACTGGCTAATGACTCCCCATATGGCCTATGCGTGCATCTATGGTCAGCAGATATAAAAAATTGCCTCAAGATGATCCCGGCACTCAGGGCAGGCTCAATCTTCCTAAACTGCCAAACTTTGACAAACGAGCAAAGCTGGGGCACAAGCGTCAAGGAAAGCGGGCTTGGCAAGGAGGGTGGCCTAGTAGGATTAGCTGAGTTCACCGAACTTAAAATGGTTACGGTGGATTTCACCGTCTAGCGGCCCCCAGAACAAACACCCCCGGGACGGTTTCGTGGCCGGCCGGGAGAGACGCTGCTTATGAGCGAATGGCAAAGCAAATTAGCAGCCTCACTCCCGGCCGGCCACTTTCCTTCGGCTTCTACCGTTAAATAACTTGATTGGGATGTGTTTCCGTTGTATAATTCTCAGTGATGCAAGGAGGTTTGTCAATGGAATTTACCCAAGTCAAGTATTTTATAGTTGCGGCACAAACGCAGAATCTGACAAAGGCATCACAAGTTTTGAACATAACACAGTCTGCACTATCAAAAAGCATCTCCAACCTTGAGCAGGAGTTGGGACTGCGCCTGTTTGACCGAACAGGAAAGAAAGTACTTCTTAACGATAGCGGCAGAAAATTCCTACGCCATGCCTTAAACTCAATGCATGAGCTGGATGCCGCCGTAAGCGCTGCAAAAAGCCAAGACGAGAGGCAAACACTGAGTATCGGCATGTTTCACCATAGCCAAAACTTCATGCGGTGCCTCGCAGCATTCATGGACCTGTATCCCGACACCGCAGCTCAGTTGGATTATCTGGAAATCTCAACATTCCGGATTGATACAAGCGAATATGACATGCTGCTCTTTCCCGAATCCCCAATGTTTAGAAAATACAAATCAGCAACAATCTATTCAGACCCGTACTTTCTTGCTGTTCATAAGTCTAGCCCTCTCTCCAGGCTCAGTGAAGTCGCACTAAAAGATTTGCGGGCACAGAGGCTGATTTTTATAAAACAGGCCGATGGCAGGTTTGATTTACCCTACCATCTATGCTCAGGCATGGGGTTCTTTGTCCGCGATGATGTTTTTACAAACAGCTATGAAGTGCAGCGCTGGCTAATTTCCATAAATCAAGGCTCCGGCTTTATTCCTTCCAGCAGTGCTGAGCCTTATAGAAATGATGGCAACATAGTTTTGCTCCCCATCTCGGATAGTGGGTTATCGCAGGATATTAAGATTGGTTTTAAGAGGGAAAAATACATAAGCGAAACAGGCCGAAAATTTGCAGCCTTTGTGCGCAATCACTTTGGAATCTAGGTTCCGCATTATTACGTTACAAAATTTCGCACGGAAAAAGTCAGCGGGAGGCTGCCGGTAAGCAAATGGCGCAGCGCTCCCCTTGTGCCGCTTGATACAAATGTGATATAATGCCGTAAGCTCTGCGTACGGAATACGCAGCAAGCATTCACACAGTTTACGGGGGTCTTTTCGTGAGTAACTTATTAAACAACCTACCTAAAATGAACACTCTGCTGATGCACCCGCTGCTCTCCGGCATCGGAACTGAGCGCGCCAAGCATGCCGGCCGTGAAACTCTGGACAAACTGCGAAGTGATGTTCTTTCCGGCACATTAACGCAGCTCCCCAGCCTTGATGAGTGCGCTAGGATAGTTGCAGCAAAAATATCTGAAGAGCAGCACAACCTGCGCGGCGTAATTAACGCCACCGGGATTGTGCTGCATACAAACTTGGGGCGCGCGCCCCTCGGTAAGGATTTGATTTCCGGACTGTCTGAGGTCTTTGAGGGCTATAGCAACCTAGAATATGACCTCACAACCGGTAACCGCGGCAGCCGCTACAGCCACATTGAAACACTGCTTTGCGAAATAACCGGTGCCGAAGCCTCAATGGTTGTAAACAATAACGCAGCGGCGATGATGCTTGTTTTGGCCACACTTGCCAAAGGCAAGAAAGTGGCTGTTTCCCGTGGAGAACTCGTTGAAATAGGCGGCTCCTTCCGAGTGCCGCAGGTCATAGTACAGGGCGGTGCGGAACTTGTGGAAGTAGGAACCACAAACAAAACAAGCCTTGCTGACTATGTAGATGCCGTGGAGAACCAAAATGCGCAAGTACTGCTAAAAGTCCATACCAGCAATTATGAAGTTGTAGGCTTCACATCTTCCGTGCCTGCGCAAACGCTTGTGCAGTATGGCAAATCTGTGGGGCTTCCCGTGATCTACGATGTGGGCGCTTGTTTTCTAATCGACACAGAGCCTTTTGGTTTCAGTGCAGGCGAAACCGCCATGAGCTGGCTTTCCTCCGGTGCTGATGTGGTGTGCTTTTCCGGCGACAAACTCCTCGGCTGCTCACAAGCCGGCATAATATCAGGGCGGGCGGATTTAATCGCTGCTATGAAAAAACACCCCCTCACCAGAGCCATACGCCCCGACAAGCTGACCCTCTCTGTCTTGGAAGCTGCTCTGCGGCTGTATAGATTCCCCAAAGAAGCTGCTGCGAAAATCCCTGTCCTGTCCATGCTTTTTGCGGGCGAAGCCGAGCTTAACTCCCGCGCAGTTGCTCTGGCGGATAGGCTTAGGGCTGTGCTTAGCGGATGGGAAGCTGAAGTTATTGAAGTCATGGACGAAACAGGCGGCGGCTCACTTCCAAATGTGCCCCTGCCCGGCTGGGCTGTCTCACTGAGCC
>WQRL01000158.1 GCA_009786775.1 Oscillospiraceae bacterium | reverse complement strand
AATGGTAGATAGGCGGTGTGCAATGACAAATGAAGTTCTGCCTTGGGTCAGTTTCTCCATGGCGCGCTGGACAAGAATTTCGGTGCGGGTATCAACAGAACTGGTGGCCTCGTCAAGTATTAGCAGGGGAGAGTTTTCAATCATCGCCCTAGCGATAGTCAGAAGCTGCTTCTGACCGGCGGAGAGCAGGACGTTTTCGCTGAGCACTGTGTCGTAGCCGTGGGGCAGCGTACGGATAAAGTGGTGAAGCCCAACTGACTTACAGGCATTTTTTACATCCTCGTCAGAGACACCATCCTTGCTGTAGATTACGTTTTCTTTTACAGTGCCTTCAAAGAGCCATGTGTCTTGGAGTACCATGCAGAAAAGCGCGTGAACATTGCTTCGGGTTAGCTGTGAAATCGGGGTGCCGTCAATCTTGATTTCTCCGCTCTGGGCATCATAAAAGCGCATTAGAAGGTTTACTATGGTGGTCTTGCCGGCTCCGGTGGGGCCGACTATGGCTACCTTTTGTCCGGCCTTTATGGTGGCGGAGAAGTCCTTAATAATGAGTTTGTCATCCGAGTAGCCGAAGGCTAAGTTGCAAAATTCTACATCGCCCCGCACATCGGTGAGAGCTTCAGTTATTCCGCTCTCGTCGGCCATATCTTCGGCCTCAACGAATTCAAATACACGCTCTGCGGCAGCGGCAGCGGCTTGAAGGGATGTCATTGACTGGGCGAGCCCGCCTAAAGGCTGTGTGAAGTTGCGGATGTGGAGCATAAATGCCACGATAACGCCGAATGATATATCGCCGTTAAGGGCAAGTACAGCACCAACTATACATACTGCCACATAGCCGAAGTTTCCTATGAAAAACATCATCGGCATCATCAGGCCTGATATAAACTGGGATTTCCAGTTACTTTCGAAGAGTGCATTATTTACCTTGTCGAAAGACTCTATGGCTTCGCGCTCGGCATTATAGGCTCTTACCACATTGTGACCTGTGTAAATCTCTTCGATATGCCCGTTGAGTGAGCCGAGATTTTCCTGGTTTTGGTTAAAGAACTTTTGAGATTTCTTCATAGTTAAGGCCATAGCTGCAAAGCCGATAAGAACAGAAACTACAGCGGTCAGAGCCATTAGGAGGTTCGTTATGAGCATTAAAACGAGAGAACCGACCAGAAGGGTTACGGATGCGGTCAGTGTACCAATGCTCTGTCCCAAGGCGGAGGAGATGGTGTCCACGTCATTTGTGACGCGGCTGAGAATATCGCCGTGAGTGGTTTTGTCGAAATATTTAAGCGGGAGCCTGTTGATTTTCTGGGATACACTGCTTCGAAGCTGTTGGGCGAAGCGCTGAGTGACATTGGTGATTATAAGGCCCTGTATATAATTGAGCAGTGAGCCAACTGCGAAAATTATCAGGAGGATTACACAGAGCCTGACAACACGCTCAATGTCGATGGTGGTCTGTAGCCCTTCTGAGATTGTATCTGTGACAAGGCGCAGCATGTCGGGGCCTGCAAGAGCTGTGACAGTGCCGAAGAAAGCCAAAACAGCCGAGGCGATAATTGCGGGGATGAACTTGCCCACATGCCTGATAATCTTTGCCAGTGCTCCGCCGAAGTTTTTGGGCTTTTCTATAGTGCCGGGAGCGGGGCGGCTGCCTGGGCCGAAGTTTTTTTGTGCAGGCGTATGCTGCTTTGCTTCTTGCTTTTTATTCTTACTCATAATCCCAACTCCTCTACAGACAACTGTGACTGAGCTATCTCACGGTAGACCTCGCAGGACTTCATGAGTATCTCGTGTGTGCCGGTGCCGACGAGCCTGCCCTCATCCAGAACCAAAATCCGGTCGGCTCCGCGGATAGTGCCGATGCGCTGCGCAACAATAAGGCAGGTGGCACCTTGGGTTTCCGCTTGGAGAGCCGCGCGCAAATCCTTGTCGGTCTTGTAGTCAAGTGCGGAAAATGAGTCGTCGAAAATATAAATCTCCGGCCTTCTGCAAATAGCTCTCGCAATTGAGAGTCTTTGCTTCTCGCCGCCTGAAATATTTGTGCCCCCTTGGGCTATGTGGGCTTCGAAGGAGTTCTCCATATCTTCGACAAATGGCAATGCCTGGGCAATGCTCACGGCTGCCCTTACATCATTTTCGCTGGGCTGAGGTTTGCCGCTTGAGCCAAATGCCACATTTGATGAAACGGTGCCTGAAAATATAGCGGCCTTTTGAGGGACATAGCCCAAGGTGTTGCGCAGAGCTTCCTGGGTGTAGTCCTTTACATCTACGCCGTTGACTAAGACTTGGCCCTGCGTTGTATCATAAAAGCGCGGCACCAAGTTGACTATTGTGGATTTGCCGCTGCCTGTGGAGCCTATAAGAGCAACAGTTTCGCCGCGCTCTGCCTTAAATGAGATATCATAGAGAGCGTAGTCTTCGCCGTCGGGATATTTGAAACTTACATTTCTAAATTCCACCTCGCCCACAACCCCTTCGGGAGTTGCGGAGATGTGGCCGTCGAGGATTTTGGGCTCAGTTTCTAAAACCTCATTGACGCGTTTTACAGAAACCATTACCCTAGGGAGTATTATAAGAATCATAGTTAGCATCATGAAGGACATAATAACGTGCATGGCGTATTGGGAGAACACCACCATATTTGCGAATATATCAATGCGTCCCTCAATTGTTGCAGCCTGAATAAGAAATGCGCCAATCCAGAAAATACCTAGGGATAAGCCTGACATTACAAGGCGCATTACAGGATTCATTATTTGCATAGCCCGGACGACGCTTAGGGAAGTTGATGTGAAATCTTCATTGGCCTTGTCAAATTTCTTTTCCTGAAAGCTCTCAGCGTTATAGGCTCTGACAACTCTGATTCCTGTGAGATTTTCCCGCGTGACGAGGTTGAGGTTGTCGGTGAGATCCTGGATTTTGCGAAAGCGCGGCAGGGCATATGCCATGAGTATGGATATCATTATTACAACAACTGCCACGAGCGCGCCGGTAAGGGCTGTCCATTCCCAGTTTCCCCCAGCCATAGCACTTAAAGCCCAGACTGCCATTATCGGAGCTCTTACTATAAGCTGCATACCCATCGCGACAAGCATTTGAATTTGGGTTATGTCGTTTGTGGTGCGGGTTATTAGGCTGGCAGTCGAAAATTTATTGATTTCATCAAGGGAGAAGCTCTCCACCCTCCTGAAAAGATCGCCGCGGAGGCTCTGGGAAAAGCTCGCGCCCACATGGGCGGCGACGAAGCCTATTATTATAGATGCGACTGCGCTGCCCAAAGTTGCCCCGAGCATAAACAGCCCTACAATCAGCACTTCGCTCAGCTGGCCGCCTGTGGTGACAATCCGGGTTATCTCAGCCATGTAGAAGGGGACGCTCAAATCCAGCCAGACCTGGCCGACAATAAATACAAGGCTGATGAAAGTAAGTAGCCACTCTCTTGGTTTAAGCCGCGAGAACATTTTGATCATTTTTTTGATTCCTTTTTTGTGTAGTTTAACAGATAAGTGCGGTGAGGCTTATGCAGGCGGCCTACCGCCTTGCTAAATGACCCCTTTTTTTAGGGAGATGTTAGCATATTTGGCTGTCGTGCCGGTCTGAACTATTGCAAAGGCATTTTTGGCATCTTCGTAAAACTGCATACGCTCAACAAGTTCAAAATCATTGAAGGCCTTGTCGGTGTCATGTTTTTTTATGATTTCACGGTACTGTGCCCAAATCTCGGGCGTGGAGTCGCCCTGCACCGGAGCCATGAGGGCTACAGGTGATGTGACATAGACATCAAGTGGGAAAAAAGGTAGAATCGCGTCTAGCAGCTCTGTCACCTCGGAGCCATCTGTGCGCACAAGGCGCTGGGCCCCTGTTGCGGCGGGGTAGTTTGCATCGGCGAGTATAACCGTGTCGCCGTGACCCATCTCAGAGAGAATTTTAAGAAGCTCTGGAGGGATGATTTTGGGTATATTCCGTAGCATAATATTGCAACTTCCTTTCATGATTACACTGACATTTAAGATAACACACCGGGGGCTAAAAATCAAATTAATTCCATTGACTGTGAAGGGCTGTGTGCTATAATGGTACTGCGTTGCAGTGGCAATGTTGTTTGTACAAACACGGAGTAACTTCGTGTATTTGGAGGTAGCACCCTAAATGGATATGATATTTGTGAAGGAATTTGGCGAAAAAATTATTGACAATTGCTCCAAGGTGATTGTCGGCAAGGAAAATGAGATATTCAACGTGGTGGTGGCGTTTTTGTGTTCAGGGCATGTGCTTTTAGAAGATGTGCCGGGGACGGGCAAAACCATGTTGCTCAGAGCCTTTGCAAAGACGGTAGGCGGGGACTTCAAGAGGGTGCAGTTTACCCCGGATGTGCTGCCGTCGGATCTCACGGGGATTAATTTCTTCAACCCCAAACTCTCTGAATTTGAGTTTAGGCCCGGGCCGTTGTTTGCCAATATGGTGCTGGCTGATGAGATTAACAGGGCGACACCCCGCACTCAGTCGAGCCTGCTTGAGGCGATGGCGGAGCGTCAGGTGACTGTGGATGGCATAACCCACATTATGGACGACCCGTTTATGATAATGGCGACACAGAACCCTTTGGAAACTCATGGGACTTTTCCGCTGCCTGAGGCGCAGACTGACAGGTTCTTTATGAGGATGTCCCTCGGCTACATGACAAGGGATGAGGAACTTGCGGTAATCTCCGGCGAGGATACGCTGGATATTGTTGCAGAGCTTGAGCAGCGGACCGGCTCGAAAGAGATATCAGCGGCAAAAGAAGGCTGTAAGCAAGTGGAGGTGAGCAGTGCCGTTAGAGGGTATATAATGGACATAATTGAGGCGACGCGAGGGCATAACCGCGTGCGGACCGGGGTCTCAACCCGTGGGGCGATAGCTCTTTTTCGGGCTGTGCAAGCGGCGGCGGGCCTACAGGGGCGCAGCTTCGCAGTGCCTGAAGATGTACAGCGGCTCGCCGCATGCGTGCTGTCACATAGGCTCTCACTCTCAGGCCTGTCAGGCTCCGGCGAAGATTCGGCAGTTTTGAAGGAAATTATCGAGTCGGTTCAAGTGCCTTTGGAGACAAGGTAAAATGATTTATTTCTTTATAATGCTCATTGTGGTTGGAACAGTTTTGGAACTTATTTCACTAAGGCGCAGTACAGCCAAAATAAGTGTTGAGTTTGAGGTGTCGGTGTACTCCACGCAGCCCGGTGTCCCTTTTGAGATAAAAACAGTGGTGACAAACCAGAGCCTGATGCCGATTTCATATTTAGCGGTTGCGCAGACATACCCTCTTCACGCAAAGCTGCCTGACAAAATTAAAACTTTGCCGAGAACTCACAGTGTCAGCCTAAAGAAAATATGCAGGGTTGGGGGGC
>WQRL01000157.1 GCA_009786775.1 Oscillospiraceae bacterium | reverse complement strand
TTCATTAGTGTTTTTGTTGTTCTGACTCATCTTTCTACCCCATATATCCTGTCCGCAGAAGCATGTTTCCTGCGCCGATAATCCACGAAACAGTATATCAGAAATAGAGCCGGTTGTGAAGTTAAAAGTTGATTTAGGAATTTTTTAGAGATTTTAACGAAATGTAAATGTTGTAGTTTGACCAAATCTAAAACCATTCGGTGGAAATTATCCGCCGGAAACCGTCCGTCGGACACGGGCAAGTGCTCTGTGAAAAAGTGGGGCGGCCTACGTCAGTCACGTCCACTCTGGCAGAAACTTGAAACCCTTGCAAAACTTGTGTTCCAGGACTGCGGCCGCCCCACTTTCCCCCAGAGCACCTGCCCGTGTCCGACTGATCTGTGCAAATGTTGCAGTCAAGCCCCGCTTGCCGTGGCTATAGTAGCGCTGTTACAGCCATAACCGATCTATACATGTCTTTTCGTGCAAAAATCGCCGAATTATACATGTCTTTTCGTGCAAAAGCGGGCAATTTATTCTTGTCTTTTCGTGATTTGTGTGTTATGATGCAGAATAAAACACACCTGTTTGCAGTGTTTGAGAGGATATTATGAGTGCATTAAGAAGGAAAATATATTTAGAGATGCTTGAGTGGAAAAAAAGAAGTGCCGGAGTTACCGCTATATTGGTTGAAGGCGCAAGGCGTGTAGGCAAGAGCTTCCTGTGTCGGCAGTTTGCTGAAAATGAGTACAAGAGCCACATAATCATTGACTTTGGCAATGCACCGCAGGATGTTTTGGATATGTTTTATAACGACAGTTCCAACCTTGATTTGTTTTTTGCCAAATTGTCGGCCTTTTACTCAGTGTCTCTGCACGAGAGAGCCTCTGTAATTGTTTTTGACGAAGTTCAGCAATTCCCGCGTGCTAGGCAGTTAATTAAGTATTTTGTTGAGGACGGCAGATATGACTTTATAGAAACAGGTTCGCTAATAAGGCTAAAGAAGAATGTTCAAAATATTATAATCCCTTCTGAAGAAGAACATTTGGAAATGTTTCCGCTGGACTTTGAAGAGTTTCTGTGGGCAATGGGTGATGAGGTCACAGTTCCTTTCCTAAAGCAATGCTTTGATAAAAAAATGCCGCTGGGGCAGGCTCTGCACAGGAAAGTGATGAATGACTTCCGGCAATATGTTCTTGTTGGGGGAATGCCGCAAGCGGTGATTGAATATGTGAAGGGCAAAGACTTTGGGGCTGTTGATGCTGTTAAGCAGCGTATATTGAAACTGTACCGCGACGATGTGTCTAAATTTGCCGCAGGCTACGAAGACAAAGTTTTTGCAATATTTGACGGAATTCCCGCCCAGCTCTCAAAAAAAGAAAAGAAATACAAACTGTCATCTATATCAAAGCAGGCTCGCTTTAGGAGCTATGAGGATTCATTTGTGTGGTTGAGTGAGGCCATGGTGGTCAACACCTGCTTCAATGCCACCGACCCCAATGCCGGGCTTGCGCTCAGCGCAGATTTTGCAACACAAAAATGCTATATGGCCGATACAGGGCTTCTTGTAACACATGCTTTTACAGGCAAGCCGTATAGTAAAAACGAAATCTATAGAGCAATTTTGTTTGATAAGCTCAGCATTAACGAGGGGATGATAATGGAAAATATAGCCGCCCAAATGCTTCGTAGAAGCGGGCACAGTCTTTATTTTTACTCCCGCAACGACAAAAATAACCGTGAGAACCACATGGAAATCGACTTCATAATAACAGAAAATGGAAAAATCTCCCCAATTGAAATTAAGTCAGGTAGCTACAAGTCACATTCGTCGCTGGATAAGTTTAGGAAAAAGTTTTCATCAAAGCTCTCAAGTTCTTACATTCTCTACACGAAGGACGTAATAGAAAAAGATGGCATACTCCACCTGCCCATATATATGGCAATGTTTTTGTAGTAGCTGTCAGCGCATGGTTAGGCAAGGTTGCCTGTTTGCTGCTCTTGATTAGAAGGAATTTACATTTTAGCGGATGAAACGCGCACAATTTAGCGGATAAAGCATGCACATTTTAGCGGATGATGCAGCAAAGTGTTGCAAGAGAAGGGGTGTGGAGTCGGTAGGACATTATTGAATCATGCTTTATGAGGCGGCGGTTTAAGCCAAATGGTGGTCTGCTGCCTTCAATTTCCTCTCCAGCTAGACATTACATTGCGGCAAAAAATCAGCTACACCCAAAAAATCAATGATTTTTCACACAATTAATCTTGTATATGTAACATTATTGTGATATCATGCGGAAATGAGGCCATAACAAGAGGCCGCAGCGACCGTTAGGTGCTACCAACACCAAACGGCGAATGTAGGGAACCACTTAAAGTAAACGCCTACAAACACGGAAATATCCGCCACTACGACTTGAATCAGTATACTCATTTATATGGGTTTTTACAAGGCTGATTTTGTTGTGGTGCTGGTTTGTTAACTGTGGACAAACGCTGAGAATGTATTTTTGAGGCGCGTAGGCAAGGCATTATGCCCCCTGCGCGCCTTTTTATTATGGCCTTCAAATTTATGTCTTGGTGACGGACATGCATGAAATTTGGAGGTGAAAAGTGAACAATCAAAAAAGAGTATAATAGTTAACTAAGAACACAGCTCACGAACTGTAAAAATGAAACGAAAGTGAAGGTAGACCACAATGAAAAAAAGTATACTCAATATTATTCTTGCTTTAGCTCTCGCATCAAGCGTATTGTCTATAGGGAGCCTTTCTGCTGACGCATCTGAAAGAATTGTCATAAGAGGTGAGCGCATAGAACGTGAAATCAGAGACGGCGCAAATTCGAGAGAAGTTCAATTTCAACTTCACCTTCACAGTCTGGCAACTCAGCAGCGAATAGATGCAGAGGTATTTGTGTACTTTGATGGAGAGAGGGCTGCTCAAAGAGCCATCACTTCTGCAAATCAGATGGATCCGGTTGGCACCATTAGAGTGACTTTCCCTACGCCTGAGAGTCAGGCGATTGTACGAATAGTGCTACAAGGTGATTTTGAAATTGTAAATGCACGAACTAATTTCGCAGGAACCGGTGGCTCCGGACCCTTTAATGCTCAAATTTCTTCAGATGGGGTATTTACAATTGGTTTGGGCAGTGACGGTGCTGGGCTTGGTTTGAGTTGGTGGTTTGCCCCAACCGCAGATTCGGCAGCATTGCCTGAACCGCAACCGCCTGCGACACCACCGTCAGAGTCAAGGCCGTGGGTATTCATCGATGGGGAGGTTAGAGACCGCAATGGCCAAAGGGTTACGGGGGCAGTGATTACGGCAACTGTTGATGGTGTTTTGCAGGAAATATATCATAGTTATAGAAGCCCTGGGTTTGTCAGTTGGAGTGGCACATTACCTTCGGCAGAAAGCCGAATTGTTGTTAGTATTTTACCGCCCGACAATTTTGAGGTTGAGAACTCAAGTTATATATACGACTATAAGCTGGCCAACAGACCCAACAGAGGTTTACCATCAAACATAACCTCTAATGCAGACGGAACATTTACGATGTTCGGATTCGAAGGTCGTGAAATGGGAGTTATCTTGAGGTGGCAACTTTCTCAAGTAAGCGGTGGAGTTCAAGCTCCGCCAGCCCTTCCAATCTTCGTGACTATTGGTGGTAGCCCGCTTTCCTTCGACGTGCCGCCCAAAACAGTAGACGGCAGAACCTTGGTTCCGCTCCGTGCTATATTTGAAGCTCTGGGGGCAGAGGTAAACTGGGATGATGCCACACAAACCATAACAGGTACAAAAGAGGGCACTACCGTAGTGCTCCCTCTCGGTAGCACAACGCCGACGGTCAATGGTCAGACCGTCACAATTGATGTGCCGGGGATGGTGCAAAATGGGCGTACGCTTGTCCCTCTGAGATTCGTGGCGGAGAGTTTCGGTGTTGAAGTTAACTGGGATGGCGCAACTCGGACGGTCACTATTAATTCAAACTAAAATCTAATCAAGAAGGAGCAGGCAAATGGCGAAAGCGAAATTCGCTATTTGCTTGCTCTAATAATATTGCGCCCAAATATCGTGACGGGCCGGAGCGGTTCGTCATTAAGTGATACAAATTTGGAAAAACAATATTGTGTACGGTATAATATGCGGTGCAAAAATATATTCCGATTAACACGGTACTAACCAGAAAGTGAGAAGGCAAAATGCTGAAGAAAAGATTTACTGCGCTTATTCTTGTGGTGTTGCTTACTGCGACATTTGTTCCATTTGCCGCCGCCGCTCCAGCGGGGGTGACGGCACAGGCGGCGGTTGTTATCGACTTTGACACAGGTGAGGTGCTGTTCGAGCGCGATGCGCATAGCCTGCGTGTTCCCGCTAGTATGACCAAGAGTATGACAGCCTTTATAGCCTATGAAGAGATTGCGGCGGGGAATTTGAGTTTGGATACGAGAATCCGAATTAGTGCAAATGCAGCGAGAATGTCGGAAAACAATCCTGCTTCCCGCCTGATTGCGGCAGGGGCATATTACACAGTAGATGAGCTTATTCATCTGGCGATGCTGCCATCGTCAAACAGGGCGAGCATAGCACTTGCAGAGCATATCAGCGGCTCTGAGGCGGCTTTTGTGGCCAAAATGAATGAAACTGCCGCCGGGCTCGGCATGGAAGTGAGGTTTGCAAATTCTCACGGAGCGCATGATCACTATGCGACAGCCTATGCGATGGGAAGGCTGGTGTATGAGTTTATACACAGGCATCCAGACATACTGCGTATCACCAATGCGACAAACATGGTTATAGGCGGGCAAAATCAAGCAAACACAAATAGGCTCATCCACAACCGCCAAGTTGCAGGGCTGGACGGCTTCAAAACCGGCACGTTGCCCCGCGCCGGCTTCTGCCTGCAAGCCACCGCTGTACGCGGAGGCAGGCGCATTATTACGGTTGTAATGAATTCGCCTAACAATGACCGCCGTTTTGCAGACACGAGGATCCTGATGGATTTCGCCTTTGCCGAAATAGCAAGGCGTGATGCGGCAAGGGGTTATGATGATGCCAATAGGGTATTTGTGCAGTTCAACGGTCAAATGATAGACTTCGACGTGCCTGCAAGGCTTGCCGAGGGTAGGACGCTGGTGCCGATGCGTGCAATATTTGAAAAACTCGGTGCAAACGTCATATGGAATAACGAGGCTCGGACAATAACCGCAATTAGAGACGGGGCGGTAATCGTAATGCCCCTTGGAAGCACGGCTCCCACTGTAAACGGCCAAACTGTCACCATAGATGTTCCTGCAACTGCTGTGGATGGCAGGACTCTCGTTCCTCTGAGATTTGTAATAGAGGCACTAGGTGCTCCGATAGTGTGGGAGGCATCCACGCGGACTGTGATAATAAACACCGAAGAGGAAGAGACCGAAGAAGAGCGC